>SLMJ01000302.1 GCA_007133615.1 Thermomicrobiaceae bacterium
CGATCCGGTGGCGTTTCTGGCGATGATCCGCCGGACGATCGGAGACCGACCAGGTGTCGCGTTGTTTCTGGAAGTGCCCAATGCGCTGTTCACTATCCGCAGGCACGGAGTCTGGGACGTCATCTACGAGCACGTTTCCTATTTCACTCCGAACTCGCTGAGCACACTGCTCGCAGCGACCGGCTTTCACGACATCCAGATCTGCGAAGTGTTTGACGGCCAGTACCTGACCGCAACTGCCATTGCAGGTGATGGGCCGGGGTGCCATACGGTCTGGGAAGACGACCGTCCAGATCGCTTGCAGGAGGACATTCTGGCGTTTCGCAACCGCTATGGAGCCTTGCTCGAAGACTGGCGACGGACGCTATCGGTCATCCGACGCAACCAGCTTCGGACGGTGATCTGGGGCACTGGTTCCAAGGGCGTGACATTCCTCAACGCGCTCAATGTCGGGACCGAGGTTCCGATGGCGGTCGATATCAATCCGAGAAAGACAGGGATGTACGTGCCGGGAACCGGACAACTGGTCGTTACGCCGGAGCTTCTGCCTCCGTTTAACCCTGAACTGGTGATTCTCATGAATCGGATCTACGAAGGAGAGGTTGCTGGAACGATCCGTTCACTGGATCTGGACGCGGAGATCATCCGGGCATGAGCGTCCGGTACGGAATGATCCGCTCTCTGCGTGAGCATTCGGGCATCGATTCCGTCAGTGGAACCAGCAACGGAAAAGCGTCCAGCTAATGAAATCGCTTGCAATCAGGAACGGACTCTGGAACGCCCTTTCGAATGTTGCCGGTGGTTTGTCGGCCATTCTGGGGTCGATCATTATTGTCCGCAGCCTCGACCCCGAATCATACGGAACCTTCAGTTACTATATGTGGCTTGCCAGTATGCTGATTACGCTCGGCACGCTGGCGTTCCCGACGTCATTGACGAAGGTGACTGCGGAATTGATCGGCAAGGATGAGGCCTCCGAGGCGAGTGCGTTGTCCCGTTCGGTGGTTCTTGGCCTCGTTCTGCTCAATCTCCTTATTGCAGGGTCTGTGATCCTGTGGGCGTTTCTGGGATCTCCCGAGCGGCAACCGTATCTGCTCGTCATCGCTGCGTTGATCGTTCCGAGCGCGGCGGCCGGGATTCTCCTGTCGGTGTTCTGGGGACAGGAGCGATACCGGCCCGTCTCGATACTCTATGTCGTCGCCTCCAGCGTGCAGATAATATTGATCGTTCTGGCCTTTCAGATGGACCTGGGTATCCAGGGGTTCATCGCAGCTTCGTTGTCTGCAAACGTAATCCAGTCTATCGGATTGACAATTCTCATCACGATTCGTGGTGAGCAGGGAACCTCGACGCCCCGCTCCTTCAGCCTTCCACAGCGAGGAACGATCCGCCATTTCGCAGCGTTCACGACACCAGCGACGCTGGTTCAGATCTTCGCAGTGATCGTGTGGGAGCGCTCCGAGATCTTCTTCCTGGAACGATTGAGCACCATCGAACAGGTCGGGATCTACGGCGTCGCGTACACAATGTTCACGATGACGATGTATCTCGGCTGGGCGCTGGTCAATGGGTTCTACCCGGCGCTTTCTCGAGATTATGGCGCCGGGCGATGGGATGCGATTCGGGAGAAGTTCCAGCAGGCGATCTCGGTCGCTACTCTGTACGCCGTTCCCTTGACGTTCGGGGCGATTGTCTGCATGGAGCGCATTATCGTTACGCTGTATGGGGAGAAGATGTTACCAGCGGTTCCGGTTGCGCAGATTCTCATGGCGGGACTGACGACAGCCGTAATAGCAAGTGTCCTCGGGATCTCGGTTACAGCGGTCGGCGGCATCTGGACTCATGTTCGGCTGGGCTTCCTGATGTCGATCATCAACATCGTGCTCTCGCTGGTGCTGATTCCGCCGTTTGGAGCGATTGGTGCAGCGATTGGAAACACAGTGTCGCAGGCAATTCATGTCGTTATCCTGGCGGTACTCGTCCGGCATCGGTATAGTATGCGCCTGCCCTACCTGCAGATGGCCCGCATCATTGGTGCTGGAATGGTGTCTGGATTGATGATCCCGCTTATTGTGCTGTCTCAGATTCCCGGTGCGTTCGGCCTGCTGCTCGCGGTAGCAACTGGAGGGGCCTCGTATGCAGCCGCCATCTGGCTCCAGGGGCTCGATCAGCTTCTCAGTACGTCGGAGCTGGCCCCACAGTCACAGCCGGTCGGCGATTAGGTGCCAGGCAAAGGAACCTGTCTATTCCCGGTATCATGAACGAGCTGTCACCACTGTTACCAGCAGAACATGTTTAGCTGTTCACTGATTAGAGGAAAATACAGGTGTTGACGCGATGAGCTTACGCACGAAAGACACCGGACGTCTGTCAGAGTCGATACATGCTGAGTATCGATCTCGTGATCAAATCGATCCCGTGCAGAGGCTGATCGCAACGACGGAGAGGCTTGTTGTCTGGTCATGCAATCGAACGGGTGTCGATGATGAGCAGTACGGTTGTGGTCGTAGATAACGACCGAGTTACTTCGCGTGTCATGGAACTGGTTCTGAAGGATGCGAGTTTTGATGTCACGGCAACGCCGCCGGCCGATACCGACGGAACAGACGTTCTCAATGTCAACCCGGATCTGCTTGTGATCGATGTCGGGCCCGATCAGGAAGCTGGCTTTGAGTACTGTAAGCACTTGCGGTCTAATGGGTACCTTGGCCCGGTTATCTTCGTTTCGTCGAGGAATGATGTCCAGCTGAAGCTGGAAGCATTCAGAATCGGCGGAGATGACTACATTGTAAAGCCATTTGATCCACTCGAATTCGTCGCCCGGGTACAGAGCGTCATCCGGAGATCGAAAATCTCAATCGAGCAGTCACAGGGAGCTATCGTGCATGTTGAGAATGCCGAGCTGCACGTCGGCAGGTTGACGTACCGAAGCAATGCGGTGCCGGGAGTTGTGCTCACCCCCACTGAAATGAAGATCCTCGAATGTTTGATGCGGAATCATCACATTACGATCTCCCGGGCGACTCTGATCGAGCGCGTCTGGGGGTATGATTTCCTCGGAGATACAAACAGGATTGATGTGTACATCCGGCGGATTCGACGAAAAATCGAGACGCACCCGGCAGATCCGGAGTATCTACACACGGTCCGGGGTCTGGGCTACGTGTTCAAATACTTGCCCCGACAGACACGCCCGGAGGACTCAGCGGTAACGATATCCCCGGACGCGTTCGCCAAGTAAATCGCAACCGCGCAGCTAGTGAGCGAAGATTCCCGCCTGGCTCCGTCGGGCCGGGAGTTTTCTCCACTGGAGGAATTCTATTCCTCCACTAACGGACGTGATTGCTGCCGGGGAACAGTTCTGACGGCTTGAACGACTGCATCGCGGCCAGATTCCACGCCAGGATCGGTCTCACGCACGTTTCTGCGCGATCACTCCCACGTTCGTAAGCCAGCGGTGATAGGACGGGGTTCGTTCGAGCGTCCGCCAGTCCCGCTCAACTGTCGATCCGAATAGAACGGGAAATCGAACGGATTCCCATCTGCCAACCTCTATGGCGTGCAGATCTCGTAACTTCAGAAGCATGGCCGGTTAGTAGCCGTGTCCGAATGATGTTCCGGGTTTGATTCCAGCATCTTGAAGCAGGCTCTGCAGTTGCGACAGGGAGAATTCGGTCTC
>SLMJ01000280.1 GCA_007133615.1 Thermomicrobiaceae bacterium
AATGCCCGCACTCCTGGTGCCATTATCACTGCTAATATCGCATTGAACAGGTATGCTCCGCAAGACAGGTTATACTTTGGAAACAGAGCAGCAACATGTCAGTTCCGGGTGAACGGAACGGGGGCACTCATGAGCACATCCCGGCAGACGATCAAGATTGTCCGGCTCGGCGATCGCCAGACCATCCAGCTCCCGCCCGAGTTTGAGCTTCCGGGGGAGGAAGCGACGATACAAAGGGTAGGCGATTCGATCATGATCGGGCCGAAGAAGACTGAAGGACTCCTTGAGTTACTTGCGACCTGGGAACCTATCGACGAAGAATTCCCTGAAATTGACGATCCTCCGCCTGATCCGGTCGATATTTGATGTCATACCTGCTGGACACAAACATTGTTTCGGATCTGATCAAGTACCCTGATGGCTTGGTGCAGCAGCGCGTGCTCAAGCTCGGAGAAGCTCAAATCAGCACCAGCATAATAGTTGCTGCCGAGCTGCGGTTCGGTGCGGAGAAGTCAGGGTCGGTCGTGCTGGCAAACAAAATCGAGGAAGCACTAGATCGCCTCAGTGTCTTACCGCTTCGAACACCAGTTGATACGACCTATGCGCACATAAGAACTCAACTCGAACGCGCCGGTACTCCGATAGGCAACAATGATTATCTCATCGCTACCCAGGCGATGACTTACGACCTGACCCTGGTCACGAACAACGTCCGCGAATTCTCACGCGTCGAGGATCTGCAAATCGAGAACTGGCTCGAGGACGAATCTCGCTAGCGACTCTCCGCAATCTCCAGCACCCGGCCCACTACATCATCAAGCGGAACACTTGTATCAATCTCATCCGTCGAACCGCGCTTGATCATCTGCTCGACTGTCTCAACGTAGTACACCACCAGCGCGAATTCATCGATCACCCACGATTCCCCGGTGCCGGACATCCCCTTGATCAAGACAAACGTCATCTTCCCGACTCCTTGAGAAACAGATAGAAGTCCAGATCGTCCGGGGATCGATCCAGCGCGCTGAGCAAGACGGCGGCCTCGCTGCGATGCTGGGCGGAATGATGAATCACGTGCAACAGAAACTGCCAGTACGGCCAGCGCGTGCCGTCCTCCAGTGCCAGCAGGCTATCCATGTGCTCGTCTTCCAACCCGATCAGGAAATCCTTCATCGCCGTTGCCTCAGCACGCATCGCGGGCGAAAGGTCGGAGATCGACTGGTATCGCCCCTGTGCGATCGGATCCACCGACAAATTCCGGGAAAGCCGATAACGCGCGCTGCGTTCCAGATCGAGCATGTGGACCAGTGTTCCCCGAAGGCTGCCATGTGGAAGCGGAACAATATCCGTCCGTGTGAATTCCTCGTCTCGAAGGCCCTCTGCGGTATCGAGTACTCGTGAAGTTGCCCACCAGTTGTAGTTGAAGAGTGTGTCCATCTCGGAAACGCGCATCCAGACTCCATCATTCTTGACTGCTGTTGTGAGGTCCCGGAATTCTTAGAGAAAGTATGACCATTCTGATTACGAACTGCGAGCCCGGTTTTCCCGCGATGACGCGCTTCCGCCGGTCTGCTAAACTGCGACTTCAATTGAGCCCGCCAGGTCAGGCGAAGTATCCAGAACACGAAAGGGATCGAATCGCATGCCACCGCTACGCTCACGGACGGTTACGCACGGACGGAACATGGCCGGTGCCCGGGCACTCATGCGCGCTTCGGGAGTCGCTCGCGAGGATATCGGCACCAAGCCGATCATCGCGATTGCGAACTCCTACACCCAGTTCGTGCCTGGCCACACGCATCTCAAACCGGTCGGTGAAGTCGTGGCTGAAGCCGTAATCGAAGCAGGTGGCGTCCCGCGTGAGTTCAACACGATCGCCGTTGATGACGGCATCGCAATGGGCCACGACGGCATGCTCTACTCGCTCCCGTCGCGCGATCTGATCGCCGACAGCGTCGAATACATGGTCAATGCCCACTGCGCCGACGCCATGATCTGCATCTCCAACTGCGACAAGATCACCCCGGGCATGCTCAACGCGGCACTTCGTCTGAACATCCCGACCGTGTTCGTTTCTGGCGGCCCGATGGAAGGTGGAACGGCGACGCTTGTTGACGGCACCGTCCGCAAAGGCCTGAACCTCATTACCGCAATGTCGGAAGCCGTTGCGCCTCAGGTCAGCGATGAGGACATGGACCTGATTGAAGAAGCGGCCTGCCCGACCTGCGGCTCCTGCTCCGGCATGTTCACCGCGAACTCGATGAACTGCCTGGCCGAGGCGATCGGTCTGGCACTGCCGGGTAACGGTTCCACGCTCGCCACTCATACCGCCCGGAAGGAGCTCTATGAAGCCGCCGGGCGCACCGTACTGGAGATTGCCAGTCGATACTATCGGGATGACGATGATTCTGTCCTGCCGCGCTCGGTGGCAAACCGCCACGCATTCGAGAACGCGATGACGCTGGATATCGCAATGGGCGGCTCGACCAACACCGTGTTGCATCTGCTCGCAGCGGCTCAGGAAGGCGAGATCGACTTCAAACTCAGTGATATCGACGAACTCTCTCGCCGGGTTCCATGCATCTGCAAGGTCGCCCCAAACGGTCACTATCTGATGGAAGACGTCCATCGTGCCGGTGGTATCCCGGCAATCATGGGTGAACTCTGGCGCGGCGGCCTGCTCCACGAAGACGTCTCAACTATTCACGCCCGGACACTTCCGGAATGGCTGAACGCCTGGGACATCCGCGCAGAGAATCCATCCGATGAAGCGATCGAACTCTTCCACGCCGCTCCGGGTTGCCGTCGCTCCGCCAGCGCGTTCTCGCAATCTGAACGCTGGGAGTCACTGGATACCGACGCTGCAAACGGCTGCATTCGCGATGTCGCCCACGCCTACACACCCGATGGCGGTCTCGCAATCCTCTACGGGAACCTTGCCGAGCGCGGTGGCGTGATCAAGACCGCGGGCGTTGACGAGTCGATCCTGACATTCCGCGGTCCAGCCGTTGTCGTGGAATCGCAAGAGGAGGCCGTCGATGCCATCCTCAATGATCGAATCAAGCCTGGAGACGTGATTGTCGTCCGGTACGAAGGCCCACGCGGCGGTCCCGGTATGCAGGAGATGCTCTATCCTACGTCGTACCTCAAAGGTCGCGGGCTGGACAAGGTCTGCGCTCTGGTGACTGACGGACGCTTCTCTGGCGGCAGTTCCGGCCTCTCGGTGGGACATGTCTCGCCAGAGGCAGCTTCCGGCGGAACGATCGCCCTCGTTCAAGACGGCGACATGATCGATATAGACATCCCGTCGCGCTCGATGACCCTGGATGTCGATGAACTCGAACTCGCTGTCCGCCGCCGTCAACTCGAAGATGCTGGCGGGTTCAAACCACAGGGACATCGCCCACGGAAGGTGACGGCTGCATTGCGAGCGTATGCAGCAATGGCGACGTCGGCAGACACCGGCGCGGTTCGGGATGTGGAATCCGTCGAGCGGGCGCTGGCGCCATCAGCCGGAGACGCGGTAGTCGGTGGAGGGCAATAAGCGCTCCACCCCGGCTAATAGCAGAGGCCCTTAAACAAAACCGACCCTTCTCGGAGATGAGAAGGGTCGGTCTGTGTTGGTAGCGGGGGCAGGATTCGAACCTGCGACCTTCGGGTTATGAGCCCGACGAGCTG
>SLMJ01000360.1 GCA_007133615.1 Thermomicrobiaceae bacterium
CGAAGCCTTCGAGCAGCGCATCACTGATCGACTCGAAGTCAAGCGCGTAGTTCAGCGCCTGGCGGACCCGAACATCACCGAATGGCTCGATGTCGTTGCGGATACCGACGAAGATGCTGCGTCCACCTTCAACGTCCGAAATCCGGGCGTTGTCAGCTTCCTCAACCAGCGGAACGAGTTCCGGCGGGATGTTCACAACGATCTGCGCCTCTTCGTTCTGAAGCGCGATCACGCGGGAGGAGTCTTCCGGCACCGGGCGGATAACGATTTCCTGAATCGGTGGCGGGCCGTCCCAGTGATCAGGGTTGGCTTCCAGGGTAATGTGATCGTCACGTACCCACTCGACGAACATGTACTTGCCCGAGCCGACTGGCTGGTCGACGTTCTCTGCGTCCATCGGGTATGGATCGATCGGGCAGAGCTCGAAGGAGTGCATCAGGTCGAGCATAATCGGCGCTGGCGCAGAGGTGTTGATGCGGAAGGTGTATTCGTCGACAACTTCAGCACTTTCGACGCTGTTCTGCGTCGCAAAGGTCTGAACTCGACCGGAGTCACCGAGTGTCTCCTCCATCGAGCGTTCGACGGTGTGAACGGCGGCTTCAGCGTTGACCGGCGAGCCATCGTGGAAGGTCGCGCCTTCAACGAGCTTGAACTCCCAGGTCAGGTCGTCGACGATCGTCCAGTCTTCGCAGACCAGCGGTTCGATCTCGAGCGTGTCTGGGTTGCGGATCGTCATCATGTCGAAGACGTGGCGGTTGACGTTCGACTCCGGAACCGAGTTACGGACCAGCGGGTCGAGCGTGTTGGCGTCGACGCCCTGGAGCAGAACCAGGCGACCTTCGGATTCGGTCACTTCATCCGGTTCATCGTCGTCATCATCGTCGGTGTCGTCGACTGGCTCGTCTTCGTCGTCATCGGTGTCGTCGACGGGCTCGTCATCATCATCGTCCGGCGCGGCCGGAGCCTCATCGTCGGTGTCGTCAGCGACGTCATCGACGGCGTCATCGGTATCGTCATCCTCTTCGCAGGCCGCAATCAGAGCGGCGAGCGTTGGACCAGAGACACCAAGAATCGCAGCGCGCTTGAGCAGATCACGCCTGCTCAGGCCACCACGAAGAACCTCGCTCATCAACGCATCAACGCCGCGTTGATTTTCCATATGGATCCTCCTCCTCGATAGGCGCCGGGTGCCACATCACCGGCGTACTATCACGACTCTGCCGCTCAATCTCCGCAAACTCAGCCACCATTATTCGAAACGGATACTGGCGCATCCCGGATCTGGCAATCTGTGTTCGGTGGAGATGGCGACGACAACGTTTTACCCGTATCACATCGGGGCTGTTGCCTATTCAAGGCGCCCGCATGTTACGTCACGGTCACCACATCTGTCAAGACACCGTGACCCCGCGACCAAGGACGTGCCGCGCCAGTCGTTCTCCGTTTCGCTCCTCACTGTCCTGCGACGGTATTCTACCCTTTATCTCATCTATTGGGTAGTTCGTATTCAATGTCAGCTTTGCTCCTGCGTACGAATCCTGTTTTCAACTAGCCGGCTACGGTTGGCAGGCGGCTGAGTGCCTCGTCGATTTCGGACTGCGGGTGCTCGTAATCGACAAGATTGCCGGCGAAATACTCGTCATACGCAGCCATATCGAAGTTTCCGTGACCACTCAGGCCGATGAGAATTGTCTTTTCCTCACCGGACTCCCGGCATCGCACCGCTTCGTCGATTCCAGCCCGAACCGCGTGAGCCGCTTCCGGTGCCGGGACGATCCCCTCTGTTCGGGCGAACTGGACTGCACCCTCGAAGATCGCGGTCTGAGGCAATGCCTGCGCTTCGATAAGGCCGAGATCGTGCAGCTTGCTGACGATCGGCGCCATTCCATGATAGCGCAGCCCACCGGCATGGATGCCTGCCGGCATGAACGTATGACCCAGGGTGTGCATCTTCATCAGCGGGGTGCTCTGCGCGGTGTCACCGAAATCGTACGCAAGGGTTCCTTTCGTCAGGGTTGGGCACGCCGTTGGTTCCACCGCAACGATCCGGATGTCCTTGCCATCGATCCGTTCCTTCATGAACGGCAGGATCAATCCGGCGAAATTCGATCCACCTCCGACACATCCATAGATGACATCCGGATAGGTGTCTGCCAGTTCGAACTGCTTCTGGGCTTCCTGTCCGATAACGGTCTGATGAAGCATGACGTGGTTCAGAACACTGCCGAGCGAGTAGTTCGTGTCCGACCGGGTAACCGCTTCTTCAACGGCTTCCGAGATCGCAATTCCGAGGCTGCCGCGGGAATCCGGCTCCTGCTGCAGAATCCGGCGGCCGGCTTCGGTCTCCTGACTGGGACTCGGGATGCAACTGGCGCCCCAGGCCTGCATCAGGGCCCGGCGATACGGCTTCTGTTCGAAGCTCACCCGGACCATGAAGACTTTGACTTCCATATCGAAGAACGCGCCGGACATCGCCAGTGCGGAGCCCCACTGACCGGCCCCGGTCTCGGTTACCAGGCGGTTAATCCCTGCGACCTTGTTGTAGAACGCCTGCGCGACGGCGGTGTTGGGCTTGTGGCTTCCGGCCGGGCTCGTGCCTTCGTATTTGTAGAAGATCTTCGCGGGTGTCCCGAGATGTTGCTCCAGACGACGCGCGCGGTACAGCGGTGTTGGTCTCCAGAGCTTGTAGACGTCCTGTACTTCCTTTGGAATATCGATGAAGCGGTCTGTGCTGACTTCCTGAAGGATCAGCTCCATCGGGAACAGCGGCGAGAGGTCGTCCGGACCAGCTGGCTGTCCGGTTCCGGGGTGCAGTGGTGGCGACATCGGCTCTGGGAGATCGGCCAGGATGTTGTACCAGGCCGGTGGCATGTCTGCTTCGGTGAGAAGGAACTTGGTATCCGAACTCGAGGACGTCGCCATCCTGTAACCTCCAGATATTGACATTTCGTTGGTTGGTCAACGATCAAAACGGCGGACCGAGTGGGCCCGCCGATCATCGCGGGAGTCGCACCTCTGTGCCCGATTCCCTTCCCCTGACGCGGCATCCTGTGAAACAGTATCCCCCACCGTTCAGGTGTTGCTTATCCGCCGGGCACAGAGGTCTGTTTTGACTCCCATTCAGATCGCGGACAAGCACGGGCACATTCTATACCCATCCGGAATTGTGCTGCAAACAGCGTTCACGAGAGGGTTCCGGTATCCTTCTGCAACCGCTCGGCAATCAACTCCATCAGGTGCATCGCCCGGACCTGGCTGTTACGGGCGTGCAGTCCACCTTTGATCTGCATCAGGCAGCCGGGGTTGTCGGACACGAGCACGGGTGCTTCGGTCTCCTCGGCGTGATTGAGTTTCTTCTGCAGAATCGCACTCGAGACCTGCGGGAAGTCCATCGCGAAGGAACCGCCAAAGCCACAGCAGACGTTGGAATCGCGCATCTCGCGCAGTTCCAGCCCCAGCACGTCCTCGATAATGTAGCGTGGCTGTTCCCGGATACCGAGTGCGTTATGCGATTGGCAGGCGTCGTGGTAGGTCACGACGGGGCCGGAATCATCAGGCTTCGCCAGCGGCTGGATCTGCGCTCTGTCGGTCAGAAAGGTTGTGGCATCGACGATCCGTCCGGCGAGTCGTTCGACCCGCTCGAGCCATTCCGGATCGTGGCGGAAGAGATGGCG
>SLMJ01000274.1 GCA_007133615.1 Thermomicrobiaceae bacterium
GAGACGATGTTCGCCAGTGAGAAGCTCTGCTCGTTGAAGCACATGCAGGCGAAGTCTTCCGGGTAGCAGTCGATGACAACTGCGTGCGCTTCTTCCCTGAGCAGATGCACCAGGCGGGTCAGACTCGGGACGACAACCTCGCCGTCTTGCAGTTCTCCGGCGGGATCGCCAGCGAGGCGCATATCGTCCGGGATGTTTTCACCGAGAATCCAGTCGCCGGGCTGCGGGGTGAGTTGCGAGGCGAACTGCTTGCCCTGGCCCCGGCAGAGGCGAAGGTATGAAAAGGCGAAACCGTTGATCACCTCGTTAGGATCGCGTTTCTTGTCCTGCCCAAGATCGGGATTGGTATGCATTCGAATCTGGGAACTCATGCGAATGTGCCTCTCCAGCGCGGCCGGGTGCGCCGTAGCGCCTACCGGCACAGGTCTCGTGTTCCAGACAGGATGGTACCACTCCCGGTTGCGCGTTCTCGACTCCAGACGCAATGTGGTCTGAACGTATGGCGGGAACCGGGCTGCTCTGTTAGGTTTAGTGCGCCTGAGTGGCAGGAATGTGAACGATCGCTGGCTCGCAGGAGGCAAACTCGTTGCTCACCGATGTCCGTCTCTGGTTGCTGATCATCCTTAGTATCGCGATGCTGTTTACTATCGAAGCGATCGAGGAGTTCGTCGAAGGTAGCTGGCCACAACTCAAGCGCCCATATGATTTCTGGGGAACGTTCGGGGAGTTGCGGAATCTCTGGATCGCGGTGGCAATGTTCGTCCTGCCGGGACTCGTTCTCACGATTCTCAATCTGGCCATCCTTCTCGTCCGGGACCTGCCGCACAGCAACGTCCAGGTGCTGGGGACGATTTTCGTGGTCGTGGGGTGGCTGGTCTTCCTGCTGACGGCGATCAACTTCGCAGGAATCGGAACCTATCTGCGAACCGTGGGCTTCGTGGTTCCGCTGGCATTGTTGCTGATTCTCAGCGTTGGTGATCTGCTGCTACTGATTTCGCTCTTCGATATCTTCCCGGATGATCTGCGCGCGTTCCTCCCGTTCGAAAACGGCGAGGGCAACGGCGTCAACGGGGACGATTCAAACAACGAACTGTAGCCGGTGAATCTAGCTTCGCGGCTCGGCGAGGCCAGGGAGCATCGAGGTATCGAAGACGGAATCCGGCGGCTGCCCCTCTGAATCCAGATAAAAGGAAAGACTTTGCAGGGCACTGGTCGGGTCGATCTCTCGCACCCGGACGTGTGATGGAACCCGGATGATCGCGGGGGCGTAGTTGAGGATCGCCTGGACCCCACTATTGACCAGCCGGTCAGCGACTTCCTGAGCACTGTCTGCCGGGACTGCGATAATCGCGATACGGAGACCCATCTCCGGAATCACGTCCTCCATGGTCGATTCGTCCGTGACGACGACGCCGTTGACCTGATCTCCGATGTGTTCCGGATTTCGTGCGAAAATGGCAGTAATTCTGAAGGAATTGCTTTCAAATCCCCGATAGTGGGCGATCGCCCGACCGAGCTGTCCAAAGCCGACGAGTGCGACATCCCAGCAGCGGTCCAGTTTGAGCACACGCTGAATTCCGTCGGCGAGCGTCGGGATGTCGTAGCCCTTACCCTGTTTGCCGAAGCGACCGAAGTAAGACAGATCACGCCTGATCTGTGCCGCCGTCACGCCGATATGGGCACCGAGATCTTCTGATGACACGCTCTCGATCCCGAGGTCCTGCATTCGCCGCAAGGTTCGCAGGTAGATCGGAAGTCGGCGAATGACGATATCCGGGATCTCAGGTGAGCTCATGGAACGGTCTCTCCCCTCGGACGTCGACCGAATCTGGCGGGAAGCCGTGGCGACGAGATAGGTTCGGACCTGCCGGTAAGGCAGATCAACATGGTCCCAGCGAATGGGGCCATGCTACCACCTGCGACAGGTCCGAACCAACGCCGGTATGATGCGGGGTTAGCGCCTACCGGATGTGTTTTTCGAGCCAGTCTCCAACACGGGATGGATCGGTCGCCCGTTCCGGCAGATTGTCCCAGGTTTGCATTACGCGTTTGACGATCGGCTCCACCTGGAGTGTGCCGGATGTCCAGATCGCGACGGGCTGATTCTGGTTGTTCGAATCGAGTTCTTCGAAACACTCAAACAGTGCGGCTGCGTTGCCCGCAACCAGTCTGTTTGACTCGCCATACTCTTCTTCGGCGATGGCAATCTTGAAGTCCTGATTGCTCAACAGCATCTGTTTCCAGTACGAGGCGATCTTCGAGGCGACCTCTCGACCGTCCAACTTCTGTTCATTCTGGAAGCGATGCTCCACTCGTTGCAACAACTCCGGGTGGACGATGATCTTGATTGGCCAGTCGTATGGAAACTCGTCGTTCGCCAGGTTGTGCCACTGGTGCCATTTGCGTGCAACGGACGGATCGAGCGGCAACGTTGGGAACAACGTTCGATAAAGGAGCATCGAATCAACATTCGGCGCCGTCGGAAGCAATCCCGGATTGTTCAGAATGCCCACTCGCGGGCCCGGGATCTCCTGCAGTTGTACCAGCGATCTGGAAAGACCGATTGCGTTCTGTCCGCTCTGATTGATCAACTCGCGGATGCGGTCGTCGCGACGAAGATGCGATTCTTCAGTCGCGAATAGATCAGCGAGCTTTTCCTGCACGCTGACATCAGAAACGTGACCGTTGGACAGAAGTTCGATCGCATGATTGAGCTGGCGTCGGGTATCAATTGAGAGCCCGACAATCTCCTGATATGCGTTCTCGTCGAGTGCCAGAAGATCGGCCTGCCAGGCGAGTTGCTCGTCGAGTTCCTGCAGGTCATGTTCGAGTTGAACGAACTCGTCGATACTCACATCGAGCACCTGAGCGATGTTTGCCAGCACAGTGAAACTCGGGAGTGTCTGGCTGCGCTCGAGTCGACTCAGGTGAGATGCTGAGAGACCAGCCGAACCGGCAAGGTCATCAAGTGTGAGGCTCCTCAGCTGACGAAGATGTCGGATCTGTGGGCCGATCCGCTGCCGCTGTGCAACTGTCTTACTCACCACAACTCTCTTTCTCTTGTTACGAACGCCGGTACAACCAGGGCGTTACGACTGTTTTCTACCGGCGCATGTGTCCCAGTTTCGCCTGATTCATGCATTCCCGTATCTGCATGTCGGCGAGTTACGAACGCAGCTATGTCTGCGTATCCGCAAGATTGCGCCCGCATAAATGATGCCTACTGACCACGCTCGTTGACAATGGCACTCGGTGCCACGAACATCGGGAGGATCGACCATCTGGATTACGGCACGAGAGTTGGCGTCAGGATTTTGTGGAATTGATCAAAATCAGTAAAGAATAGGTTGACAACGGTTTAGAATGCGATTAGGATACGCATCAACAGGAGGTTGGACATGGCACAGGCACCGGGGCATTGCCCGACATGCAACGAACAACTTGGTATTCGCGAGCTGGGTTGTGCCCAGTGCGGCACAACAGTTCGCGGTAACTGGGAATCAAATCCCTTTCAACGGCTCAACACTGACCAGCAGGCGTTCCTGATCCTCTTCGTTCGGAGCCGGGGCAATCTCAGCGAGGTCGAGCGTGCCCTCGGTGTGTCCTATCCCACCGTCCGGGCGAAGCTCGAAGAGTTGATTAATGCCCTGGCTGACGCCTCAGCTGGCGATGAGACGTCGACGAGTGCCCCGACTGTCTCGCGACGCGAGATTCTGGATCGGGTTGCCAGGGGTGAAATCCCCGCGACTGATGCAGTTGAACTGCTCAGACGTACCAGTGGATCGGATTCGGCAGATGGTTGATGCAAAACAGACTTTCCCGATCGACGATGTATCGCGATTCACCCTGGAAGTGCGCGGTTCGGACGTGCAGATCAGATGGGTTGATGACGCTGACGAGGTTCGGGTGCTCTCCGGTGAACTCGACTTCCAACGCACTGGTGATGAGCTCTTTGCCAAGGGGTCGCGAACCGGAGAGGAGAATGACGAGGACGAAGACTACCCGGAGATCCGCATCAGTGGGTTCGAGTCTCCCGCTCAGGCGGTTGAAGAGATCCTCTTTCGGACAGGAATCTTCGGCGGGCGTTCTCGAAGCAGTAAAAAGGGGTCCCCAATATCACTGGAGATACCGGCCAGCATCCAACACACAACCCTGGAGATCCAACAGGGAGACCTGGGAATGCAGGGGCCGCGCGGTGTCGTGGTCTGCAAGTTGAAGCGCGGTGATGTCACTTCTAACGGAGGAAACGCCGAGATCGATGTATCGGCCGGCTCTGGAACGGTGACGGTTACTGGGCTGGCTGGAGCATTGCGTGTCGCTGGCGGTTCAGGGGATATCAGCGTGACCGATGTCGAGGCCGTTACCAACATTAAAGCGGGAAGCGGGCAGGTGTCGCTGCGGCGCGTTAGCGGTGACGCAATCAAACTCGCGGCGGGATCCGGTGATATCACGGTCCTGGATTGCCGTACCAGCGCCTATTCATCGGATTGTGGCTCTGGCGACGTGCAGATAGAGGACGGGACGCTTGATCGAATCAGTGTTCGCACCGGTTCTGGCGACGTCGAATGCTCGGCAGTCTTCGGCCCTCATTCGCAATCGTTCACGACCGGCTCGGGCTCGATATCACTGGGAGTGCCGCGGAATCTCTCGGCTCGCATAGAGGCGTTTACATCCAGCGGGGATATTGACACGGAGTTGCCGCTGGTTTCAGTCGGTCAGCGAGGGCCAAAGAGCCGCCGGTCTCGGCGGCAGGTTGGGAGCGTCGGATCCGGTGATCCTCGGGCAGAGGTCAGTCTGCGGACCTCCAGTGGCGATATCCGGATCAACTGGTTGACTCAGTCATCCCGACGCGATGCGATCCCGATGCCTCCGCCGGTTCCAAACGTGCCTGAGGTGCCCAGCGAACCGAATGTTTCGGCAACCCGGACTGATTCTGATTCGGACGAGACGACTGTTGATTCATCGCCACAGAGCCGTGAGAACGAATGGCAGGCGGTGCTGGAATCGCTTGCGAATGGCGAAATCACGGTGGAGGAGGCCGATGCCCTCCTGGAATCTATCGAAGGACGACGGGCGAATGCACGCAGGTAGTCATCCTTCCGGGACTGTTCAACGCAACGCAGTAGTTCGACTCTGAAGGGTATTCACGATGTTTTTCAGTCCACTCGACCGCGACACGGTAAATGCGATGGTTCGCTATCAGGATGAGCAGATCCACGAATCGTTCCGACGGTCGTCTCCCGCTGAAGCCCCGGTCGTCGTCGTTCCATCGCATTCGGCCGGTGGTTTCATAGCAGGACTCCGACAATCGGTCGGCCTGGCGCTGATCCGTGCTGGCGCCCGGCTCGCGGGCGTTGGTCTGCAACAGCGGGCTGGGGCGCAATCGTGAGCTCCGGCGAGATAGCCATCCAGGCTGATTCCCTGTCGCGAGAGTTCTACCCTCATCAGGGATTTTTCCGAAAGGGAGAGCCGATCGTTGCGGTCGACAACGTTGACCTGGAGATTACGTCCGGGACCATCTATGGCCTGCTCGGGCCAAACGGTGCCGGGAAGACCACGACCATCAAGATGCTGGCGACGCTCCTCGTTCCCACCTCCGGGAGAGCGAGCGTCGCCGGATACGACGTCGCGACGCGAGAATACGATGTTCGACAGCGGCTGGGTGTACTGCTCGGTGGTGATCGCGGGCTCTACGGCAAGATCTCCGCAGTCGATAACCTCCGCTTCTTCGCAACGCTCTACGGTGTTCCACGGGACAAGGTCGAGCATCGGGTTCAGGAGTTACTGAACCTGACCGGGCTTGCACACCGACAAACCGAGCGGGTCGAGGGGTTCTCCAGAGGGATGAAGCAGCGAGTTCACCTGGCCAAGGCGCTGATCCACGATCCCGAGGTCGTGATTCTTGATGAACCGACGATTGGTCTTGATCCGGATGCTGCCGTCCAGCTTCGAGCGGTCGTTCACTCGCTCGTACCGGAAAAGACTGTCCTCCTCACAACCCATTACCTGCAGGAAGCGGACGAGCTTTGCGATCGGATTGCGATCATCGATGGCGGTCGAATCATCGCCGAAGATTCACCGGAAGGTATCAAGCGGCTTGTCGGCTCCGGAACGGCGCTGCAGATAACCGTCCGAGGGTGTCCCGGAGAACTGACGCTGGAGGCGATCCGGATGTGCTCCGGGGTTCGGGCGGTATGCGCTACCAGTGGCGCGGATCAGTCCAGAACGGTTATTGAGATTACCGGTGATGGCGATTGCTTGAGCGAATGGGCCGTCCCGATTCTCATCGCAGACGGTTTCCCCGTGCTTGAGGTGCATCATCAGGGAGTGTCGCTGGAGCAGGCGTTTCTCTCGCTCACTGGCAGCGGCGAGCATGGAATTGCAGGAGTGCCGGCATGAACCCGGTTCTTTTGTTCGGGGATTCGCATGTACGGCGGTTCTGCTCGGTGTTGTCCGGGACGGCGCATCGCTACATTCAGCGGCAGGCCGCTTATGCCATTGAACTGCTTCGGTGGCCGTTGTTTCCGATCCTCTACTTCCTGGCGCTTTACCTGACATACAGCGTGAGTGGCCGCGAGGTTGTGAGCGGATATCCGGTGAGCGGGTTTCTGCTGATCGGCGTCCTGGGAATGGTGCTCTGGTCGTCAAATCTCTGGGCTTCCGGCTATGCGATCGAGTTCGAGCGACGTGAAGGGACACTCCAGACGCTCTTTCTCTCCCCGGCAAGTAGATCGGCCGTCGTGCTCGGGTACGGCGCTGGTTCGCTGCTCATAATGGTCGGACCGACAGCGGTCGTTCTGGTCTCGATCTCTCTCCTGCTACGCATAGAGTTGGCCGTGGCGAGTCTGCCAGCAGTGGCGCTCTCGATCGCCGGGATGTTTCTGGCTGCGGTGTCGCTCGGTTATGTCCTGGCCGGGTTCTTCGTGCTCACTCGTCGGGCGAACGTGATCGCCAATTTCCTGCAATCGCCCGTACTGTTGCTCAGCGGGGCAGTGCTACCGGTGCAGGAACTGCCACACGCCTTGCAGCAGTTCGCCCGCGTGTTTCCACTGAGCCATGGAATGGATGCGGTTCGCGAGAGCCTGTTGGCCGGGGCGACAGTCGGCGACGTCCAGGGGCATCTGCTCGGGATCCTGGTGACGTCAGCGGGTCTGGTGGCGATTGGCTGGCTCCTGCTTCGGCGGGTAGAGCGGAATGCGCGAGATGGTGCCGAGCTCGATTACGAATAATCTCCGGATCACGCTTGCAGCGATGATGATCATGCTGCAGGACCGCTGGTTCATCATGATGCGTGGCGGATTCATTGTGCTCTGGACCATCCGCCCGATATTCGAACTGGCTATCGCCGCGCTGATTCATGCATCCGGGCGAACTGAACTCGTCAGTTACGCCGTGGTCGGAATCACCGCTAACGCGTTTATCTTCTCGTCGATCTTCTGGGTTGGTGAATTGCTTGACCGGGAACGAATGCGAGGCACGCTGCCCGCACTGTTTCTATCTCCCGGCGCCAGAGCGAGCTGGCTGGGGGGCTTTACGCTTGCCGGTGCCGCCGAGACGCTTCTGTCAGCAGCTGTGGTATTGACGAGCGGGATCCTGCTGTTCGGTGTGTCGTTCAATGTCGCCTGGGGTTCCTTTCTGGTCGTCAGCGTGCTTTTTCTGCTGTCACTGCTTGGGCTGGGCTTGATGCTTGGCGCGGTAGGGTTGCTCGTCAAGCAGTCGAACGGATTGTCGAACGTTGCCGCGCCGGTTGTCATGTTGCTCGGCGGGATCTATTTCCCGGTTTCGGAATTGCCTGATGCGCTGCTGATAATCGCCCGGATGCTTCCGCTGGGATATGCGATAGAGGCATTGGCGCTTAGCACGCTGAGTGCAGCGCCTCTGTCCGAGATTGGACATCTGATCCTTCCGCTTGCCGGGTTTGCGATCGGGCTGCCGGTCATCGGATATCTGTCGATCCGCTGGATCGACCATGTCATTCGCAAACAGGGCACGCTGGATCTGTATTAGACATGCAGCCGAGCGCTACTCCTGCCAGCCTTCCTGGCCGATCAGCGGGACGAACCGGACCGGACCGAGTGACATCTCGCGCAGTCCATCCTTTGTTCGTTCGTAGATCATCAGCTCCTGCTCGTCTGCGCGGCCGATCGGGATGACGATCCGCGATCCTGGCACCTGGGAGAGTTGCTCTTCAAACGGCCGGGGCAGGTGAGGAGCGGCGGCAGTGACGATGATCCCGTGGTAGGGAGCCCGCTCTGGCCAGCCGAGCGTGCCGTCACCGACGACGACTTCCACGTTTGAGTACCCCAGTTCCTCGAGACGCTCCCGGGCGCGTTCAGCGAGTCGTGGATAGCGTTCGATGGTTACAACCTCGGCACCGAGCTCGGCGAGAATTGCCGCCTGATATCCGGATCCAGTCCCGATCTCCAGAATGCGTTCGTTGCCCTCGAGTTCGAGAGCCTGGGACATCAGCCCCACGATCAATGGTTGGGAGATGGTCTGACCTTCTTCGATCGGCAGCGCCCGATTTGCCCAGGCATCGGCGAGCGACGTTTCCCGAACGAACGCTTCCCTCGGAACGGTCGAGATGGCAGTCAGCACCCGTCGGTTGCGAACGCCGGCCCGGTTGATTTCGGAGAGTAATTGCTTGATCTGCCTGGTTCGGGTGTCGGCCATGTGAGCAGTCCAGTTCTGGTTCTGCGAGACAAGCGGATCGGCGGGAAAAACCCCGTTACTCAATCTTCCACGCCAGTCGCGTGCCCGTCCAGCGTTTCTTGACATTCTGTGAAGACCGACACTATGATTCGATACGGATCCAGGTCGCGATCGCTTTGCTGGCACGCGCGACACGAATGCCGCAAGAGGATCCGACCATGTTCCCCGCGAACGTTAACAATTGATGGTACGTAACAGACGAGGAGCGTAAACTATGGAGCTGTTTCTGGTCTCCATTGTCGCTTCGCTCGTGGTCGGCGCACTAGCCGCTGGCGGTACCTACTTCTATATGATGAATCGTGCCGGATCTGCTGTGCAGCGCGCACATCAGGAGTCCGAGCGAATTATCGAAGAGGCGAACGCCAGGCATCGAGAGATGGTACTCGAGGCGAAGGACGAGGCGATCCAGCTCAGGAATGAGATGGATCGTGAACAGCAGGAACGTCGGAAAGATGTTGATCGCCTCGAGCGGCGACTGCAAAGCAAGGAAGAGCAGATCGACCGCAGGCTCGAGGGGTTCGAAAAGCGCGAGCGAAAGCTGCAGAACCGTGAACGGGATACCGAGCAGGTGTACGCCAAAGCTGAAGAGCTACTCGGGCAGCGCCAGCAGGAACTCGAACGCGTTGCGCAGCTGACAATGGACGAAGCGCGCACTCTGGTTCTCGAACAGGGAGAAACAGAAGTGCGTGAGCTGATGAACCGCAGGGTTCGTGAGCTGGAACAGGAAACGAAGGAAGAAGCCAACCGGAAGGCTCGTGAGATTCTGGCAACGACTATCCAGCGAGTCGCTCCGGATTACGTGGCCGAGACAACCGTCTCGGTAGTCCCGTTGCCCAGTGATGACATGAAGGGCCGGATTATCGGCCGCGAAGGCCGAAATATCCGGGCACTGGAACAGGCGACCGGCGTCGACCTGATCGTCGACGACACGCCGGAAGCCGTAACGCTGTCGTCGTTTGACCCGGTTCGCCGGGAGATCGGACGGCGAGCGTTGAGCAAACTCCTTCAGGACGGCCGCATCCATCCAGCACGTATTGAAGAGGTCGTCAACAAGACCCGTTCAGAGGTCGAACAGATCATCCGCGAAGAGGGTGAGAAAGTCGCATACGAAGCGAATGTTCAGGGCTTGCACCCGGATCTGGTCAAGCTTATGGGACGGCTCAAGTACCGGACGAGCTACGGGCAGAATGTTTTGCATCACTCCCTTGAAGTCTCGTTGATCGCCGGTGCTCTCGCGGCAGAACTGCAGGCAGACGTCAATGTCTGTAAGACAGCGGCCCTGTTGCACGATATCGGCAAAGCCGTTGACCATGAGGTCGAGGGGCCTCATGCGCTTATCGGGGCAGATATCGCGCGACGGCTGGGACGGTCTGCGAAGATCGTACACGCTATTGCCGCACATCACTTCGAAGAAGAACCTCGCACTGTCGAAGCGTTTATCGTCGCAACGGCGGACGCCATCAGTGGCGCCCGGCCTGGCGCGAGACGCGAGATGGTCGAGCAGTACATCAAACGACTGGAAGCACTGGAAGGTGTTGCCAGCTCCTTCTCAGGTGTTGAGAAGGCCTACGCGATCCAGGCCGGACGAGAAGTGCGGATTCTGGTCGCGCCAGACAGTGTGGATGACCTTGCCGCCACACGCCTGGCCCGGGACATCGTCAAGAAGATTCAGGAAAGCCTGGAGTTTCCGGGTCAGATCAAGGTGACGGTGATACGGGAAACACGAGCAATCGAATACGCCCGTTAGCGTCGCCTGTGACACACGGACACAAATGCATGATGCACCGGCTCGGGGAAGTTCGCCCCGGCCGGTGCATTTTGTTTATGCACTCAAAAATTGGGGGCAGGCATGAGTCCGGAGCTGCTGATACGTTGACGCGGGTGCGACGGTATGGTAACTGTTCTGTCGCCAGCACGCCGGAGCCACAGGCCGGTAGTGCGGGCACCGGGAGGCAAGGGATTTTGGGGGAGCTTGCTGGCAAGAGTCGGCGCACTACCCTGTTATCTACAAGGGAATTAATCCGGTACAGCTTCCCGGCAGGTGAAGCGTGTGTTGAAGTCCAGCTCTGGGGAGTGTCTGGGTTTCTCAAGTACATACGTGGCGGAACATTCAGGTTTACAGCGCGGCTCTCGCCGCCCAGGTATGGAGGAGCAGGATGGACCGGTTCTTCAGCAAGCTCGATCTGCGCGACATCAAGATCGAACCAGACGCGAAGTTCCCGCCCGAAGAAGACGGTTACGCCGTTACCGACGATCCGGTAACCGATTATCACGACGGAGCATCCGAAGCCGCGTCGGCTGTGGCGACCGAACCGGTTGCGACGCAGGCGGATGACGTCGAAGTTGCCGATATCGCCGAATTCACAGACGGTGACAACGGCGAAGTGCTCAAAGTCTCCGCGCGGTCTCGCCCGAGTGCTGTGGCTGGTGCGATTGCCGGTGTTGTTCGAGAATCCGGCCGGGCTGAAGTACAGGCAATTGGCGCTGGTGCGACTAACCAGGCTGTCAAGGCAGTGGCGATCGCTCGTGACTACCTCGAGGAGACGGGCATCGACTCAGTCTGTCTTCCGGCGTTTATCGATGTCACAATCGATAACGAGGATCGAACCGCGATCCGGTTGATTGTCGAGCCGCGGTAAGACCATCCCATTGCGTATGATTCGCGTGCGGGCCAGATGGCCCGCACGCGTTTTTGTTTGTCCACTCGGGATCGCACGGATAGATTGTGATTTTCCGCCGTGAGCGAGCCAGTCAGCCGGATTGATCTTCACACACACACCACCGCGTCGGACGGCACGCTGCGGCCAGCGGAGCTCGTACGAGGGGCATCTCGTCGCGGACTTACGCATCTTGGAATCGCCGATCACGACACGACCAATGGGTTGCCGGAGGCGCTCGACGAAGCAGCCCGCCACCCGGAACTCACGGTGATTCCGGCGGTGGAGCTCAGTGCGACGTCGACTCATGGCGGGGACTTCCACCTTCTGGGTTACTGCATCGATGCAGCTAGTTCTGCGTTGCAGACAGCGCTTGACAGCTTTCGACGCGATCGCGAGTCGCGGGTGGAACGAATCGTCGAACGCCTCCGTGGGGCAGGTGTGGACATAACGATCGAGCAAGTCGAAGCCAACGCCGACGGTGGAGCCGTGAGCCGCGCGCATATCGGGCGGGTCCTGATGGAGCTTGGCGAGGTCGAATCGATCAACGAAGCCTTTGATCGCTGGCTGGGTCGGAATCGACCGGCGTTCGTGCCCCGCAAGCCATTGTTAACCCGGGATGCGGTGAACCTCATTCACGACGCCGGCGGTTTCACGGTTCTGGCTCATCCTCTGACGATGGGAGATTTCCGGAAACAGCTCCCTGAACTCATCGACGCCGGGCTGGTAGGGCTGGAGGTCTACTATGGTCCGTATTCGGAAGACGAACGGCAGATGCTGGCCGATACCGCTCGTCAACACGGCCTGATCGCGACCGGCGGGTCCGACTTCCACGGACCGGATCACCGGGAAGGACGTGAGCTTGGCAACGTGCGTGTTCCAGAGTGTGTTCTCGATGCGTTCGTAGACCGTTGTCCAGATCTGTTGCTGAACAGACCAGATGCGTCACTCTGACACGCGCAGATTGCGGTAGGATTAAGCGCGGCAGACACGTGTTCGGCAGTCGGCGGACGAACGGTAATGAACCGCATGCTTCAAACCGCGCAGGATTCAGATTCCCAATCACTTTCCCGTCGTGAGATTCGCGCGCGGAAGGCGAACTCGCCCCTTGGGCGGGTACTTCGCTATGTCGGGCTCATCCTCGGTATCTACATCGGCTGGAACATCGGGTTATTTCTGGCACCGGACGATGCCGGTGCGGACAATCTCGGGTACCCGATCATCATGTCGTCCGCACTCGGCGCGCTCTTCTTTCTGCTCACTCCGTATCTCACGATTGGCGCCTTTGCCCGTTTGCGCGAGGAACTTCGTCGAATCAATGCCAGCGACCTGACTGCAGTCGGCGTTGGCTTGTTGATCGGCGGACTCGTTTCAACACTGGTTGCCTTTCCCCTCTCGACACTTCCGGGCCCGTTCGATCAGTACCTGCCGGTAATCGCGCTGGTTGTGATCTGCTCGGTGGCGGTCATCGCCACCCTGACGAAAAAGCACGAGCTGGCGGAGCTTGTCGGGCTCAGGAAGCGCGTAGCGGACGAACCATCTGAATCCGTTGTCACGCGGGACGTGGAGGCACCAGCGGCAGATCGACCGCCGGAACTGCTCGTCGACACGAGTGCGATCATCGACGGTCGAGTGGTCGGTCTGAGCACGTCTGGCTTCCTGCCGCATCGATTGATCGTTCCCCAGTTCGTATTGCATGAACTGCAACTGGTCGCGGATTCTGACGATTACTCCCGCAGAACCCGCGGCACCCGGGGATTGCAAACGCTTGAAGAGATGCGAGAGAGCCCCGATGTCGACATCGAGGTCCGCCAGATTGACGCGGACGGTCCAGACGTTGACTCTCAATTGGTGAACGTGGCCCGTTCACTCGAGATTCCGATTCTCTCGGGCGATAGCAACCTGGAACGGGTGGCGTCGCTGCAGGACGTCCGGCTGCTCAATCTGCACAGCCTTGCCGAACTGATGCGACCTGCCCTGAAGGCTGGCGACACGATTCGCCTGAAGCTGATGCAGAAGGGCAGGGAGTACCAGCAAGGGGTGGGCTTCCTGGATGACGGCACGATGGTCGTTGTTGACGAAGGCGAGCAGTACGTCGGCTCGGCGGTGGACATCGTGATCACCCGAACGCTGCAGACGAGCAGTGGTCGGATGATGTTCGCACGACTGCAGTCTGCAGAGGTCGCGGCAGAATGACGTGTGGGGCGGTGATCCCTGCAGCGGGGCAGGCGCGACGATTCGGCAACGGCGATAAGACGGTGACGCA
>SLMJ01000199.1 GCA_007133615.1 Thermomicrobiaceae bacterium
CCCAGATCCAGGTACGGGCAACCACAAGATTACTCACCGGCAGATCGGTCCTGGCCCACCTGTTCTCGAATCGAGAATCGGCAAACTCGTGGAGTTCAGCGTCATCTTCGTGATAGGCGGCTACCGAGAGTACGCTGGTGAGCATGAAGAGCAGCGCCAACGTGAATGAGAGAGAACGCTGGAGACGCTTGGACATGGACTTTCCTTTCCCACGAATGTGAAAGTCAGGCGTATATTGAACGAATTTTCGTGACCGTCCATGGCTGTATTACGACCCCGAATCCCCAGAGCATGTCCTGGAGAAAACCATTCACTCAGTGATCAGGGGTGATCATATGATCAGCCTGGTCGGGTCCTGCGCAGAACCTGTGGCCATCGACTATCAGAAGCGCGAGCTTTGTGAACAGTTACGAAACATGTGGGGGATCGGGGTTATCAACGTTCCGATTCCTGATGGCGGTAGACCGTGGAGTTCACCAGGATCCAGACGTTACCGTTCCGGGCCATGACGTTCTGATATCTGGGCAGTCCGGCGATGATCTCGGTCGATTCCAGCGCAGTGGGTTCGGCCGGGTTTGAAATATCGAAGGAATGGATTGCAAACCGGGCATGTTCACCTCCGTCCGGCCGGGCGCCCAGCGCATAGAGGCGGTTTCCATCGAGCATGACGCTGGCGATCCTGTCGTCGGTGCTGACGTCACCGACCGGCTCCGGTGCTTCACCAACCCGGTAGCGATACAATTCCACTCCTTCGTTCCCGCTCGCCAGTGCAAGCAGCCCGCCCTGAACGCTGAGATCCAGATACGAATCGACCGGCAGATTCACGTTGAATCCTTCTTCGCCAAGCAGAAACGAGTGGGGCTCAGGCGTGTAGTCGGGTTCGCTCCAGTGCGGGTGCTCGATCTCACCGATGCGCTCTGGGCTCTCCGGATTGGAAAGGTCGTAGACGATAACCCCGGCGGAGTGATTCAGGAAGAGCATCCGGTCGAACAGCTCGATCCTGGGGGCGAGTGCGACGTCTTCTCTAAACGTCACCAGTTTCTCCGGCTCGTTTGGCTGGCTGGTGTCGTACACAAGTATCTCTCCGTCGAACCCGGCGGCGACCATGAAGCCGTCGTCGGATGCGACCAGGCTCCGGATCGGGAACTCCGCATTCAGCAGGTTCGCCTCGAACGGGCGACGTGGGTCCGAGAGATCGACAACCCACAGCGCCGGACGGGTCGTGCCTTCCCGCGTCTTTCCGACGTACACGTGACCATTCGCGTAGGCGAGTGCTTCGACTGGACGCTGGATCGACATCGACGTGTGCAGCCAGCCAACCTGGTCGATCTCACCCTGAGGGTCGCCCGAGATAACCCGCAGATCGGCTGTTTCAATGCGCGCATTATCCTGTTTGGACATCACCAGAATGAGCGGTTCGCCGTCGACCTCGATTGAGAGTGAGGCAGACGCCGGGTCGGACAGCCGGAGTTCATTGCTTGTGTCGGGCACCTCGTATTGCGGTGGCTCCTGATCGTCGTTGTTCTCACGTACGACATTGAAGACGACGAAGATCACAAACGCGGCGATCGTGAGGTTGATCAGCGTGTTGCGAATGGAGCGTCTCCGCCGTTGATCCATAGAATCCTCGCTGGTTCGGAAGGCAGTCGGAACCTGTGTTCAGCATATCAATACGCGTGTCGGGAATGGTGGCGCTGCGCGACACGGGCGTTGACTTCCGGGTATTTCTCCGCTATTCTGGAAGGCGAACACATGTTCTTACTCCTGGAAATCAACCGATGTGAGCGCTGAGGCAGGTGGCCTTCCGGAAGGAGTACCCATGGATCTGCTGGATCGCATGCTGGGATACGATCGCTGGGCCAACGAGCAACTACTGGAGTTGAGTGGGACCTTGACTGACGATCAAATCGATCAGGAGTTCGATATCGGGCACCGGTCCATTCGGGCCACGCTGGGGCACATGGTCTACGTGATCGACCTCTGGACTGGATGGATGAGCGGTCGGCCGGTTCCCCACGATTGGAAGCCGGAACCGCACGAGCGCACGATCGCGTCAATGAACGAGCGACACAGTCGATTTCACGCTGACTTCTCACAGTTCGCCCGTCAATCGAACGACGAAGGACGCCTCGATGAGATCTTTCGGGATCATTTCGATTTCCCTCAGTCCATCGGCGCGACAATTTTGCAGGTGTTGAATCACAACGCCCAGCATCGAAGCGAAGTGCGCCACATGCTCGAGCGCCTGGGTGTCGCGGACATGTACGACTTCGATCCTCAGGAGTGGGAGCACCTGACCGGTCGGATCTAGGCGTGCGTGTACAGCGAATGCCGACGGGGAATCCAATCGAAGTCTCAGATTACTCCGTTCCGCGCGACGGCCACCGATTTTGCCTTCGATCAAGAGCGTAGCTGGACGTCGCGCTCCAGTTCGAAATGACAGTGCTATGGACGCTTTTCACAGCCGCGGAGTCGAAACATCTCGCTCGTTTCCTGACGTTATGGCTGATGTACTCGAGATCCTTCGACAGGCTCAGGATGACGGCTGAGTGCTCAGGATGAGGGATCATTCCTCTCCAACAGCCACCGTAATGCCGCTCCCGGACCCCTGAACCGTGACGGTTGCCGGTAACGGCAATTGATCGACAAGTTCCTCGATGTCCTGATTCGCTTGCAGGCTTGACTGCTGCGGACGGAGATCCTCATCGTAGCTGGTGCTGGCGCCAATGATGCCGATCACCCCGTCCTCGTGTTCGAAGGTGAACGTGTCGATCACGCGCTGCCCGGCCGGCTGATACTGGATCACGTTGTCCCGGATCGAGATGATCTGGAAGTCACCCCAGGCGGTCTCGATCGTGTCTTCGGTGAACCGGGCGTCCTCATCCTCTCCGATCGTCCAGACTGCCTGCTCGAAGCGGACTGCAACGACCTCAGCATCCAGCGGCTCCTCGTCCCGTTCACCTGTGACGTCCATATCGACGCCGCTCATCATCACGGTCGCTTCGGTCTCGACGTCATCGTCCCAGATAACCGTGACGGACCCGGGAAGCTCGATCCGGCGATCATGGTGATCGAACGAGACGGTGGCCTCGACTGAATCGTCGCCGGTCCCATACTCAATGCTGGTCAACTCCAGGACATCTACCAGGCCCGGCGCATCCGGCAGCTCGTCTTCTGCAACCGGTTCCGGCTCATCGTCAGGATCGAGTGCCTCGGGCGGCTCCGGCGGTTCTCCGATCAGAATGGGGTCGGTCGTCTCGTTCGGGAAGGTCATCGTGAAATCGAAGTAAGCAACTTCGCCTTCGGTCACGGGTGCGTCGTCACCGAACGGCCCGACTTCCACGTCGTTGATCTGGAACGTCACCTCACCGGCGTCTTCCGGCACGCCGGTGAGCAGGAATGTGGCGGAGAACTGTCGCTCGACGAGGTCGAACTCATTGTCTCCAGACATCTCTTCCAGGGCTTCGATCTCCTGATCGGTCCACCCGGGCAAAATGAAATGCTCATCGTCCATCGCGGCGTTCGTCCAGGTGATCTCGACGTCTCCGCTGTTTCCGTCCGCGTTCCAGCTTATGCCGTCGAACGGGATCTTGATGTCTTCCAGCAAGTGACTGTCGAACTGTTCGCCCGGTCCATCAC
>SLMJ01000089.1 GCA_007133615.1 Thermomicrobiaceae bacterium
GACGAGTTTGCCGCAGTGTCCGGAATTGGCGATGTTGTGGCGGAAGCCGTCTACGACTTCGTGCAGGAACCCCGGAATCAAGACCTCATTGCTCGCCTTGAGAAAATGGGACTTAGAATGGACGAGGGGACCATCGATTCCGCGTCGCCTGATGGTAAGCTATCCGGAAAGACGGTCGTTTTGACCGGACGAATGGAGTCACTCAGCCGCTCCGAGGCGACAGAACTTCTTGAGAAGGCCGGAGCTCAGGTGACCAGTTCGGTATCGCGAAAGACTGACTACGTGGCCGTGGGGGCCGATCCCGGCAGTAAAGCAGACCGGGCTCGCGAACTTGATGTTACGATCCTTTCAGAGGATGAGCTCAAAGCCATGCTCCGGGAGGATGGCGTTCTTGATTCTGATTAGATCACCGCTGGGGCAAGGAGAGTAGTTGATGGCTGGGTATAGCGTTCCAACTCGCGAAGGTGACCCGGTCCACACCGTCCGGACCATCGGGCGACTGGCACAAATGGTTCTCGAGTTGCGGGATGAATATGTGCGCGATCCCCGGCCCGACACGCTGGACCAGATCCTCAGGCGTCTCGATGAAATCAATCGCCTGAGCGATGAACTCAGGCGCCGGCAGGAACTGGATGAGGCCGAGGCGGACAGCGAAGTCGATTCACCCGACCCGGAAGAGTAGCAATGATTCGGAGAACGGTGTCCACTCAGGTGCCGTTCTTCTGCTGTGTCGTACCCGGCTTCACGAGCGGCACACCATCCGCGCAGAGAGGACAGTCATCAGGCTCCCAGGCCGGAACATCCATCTGCGTCAACGACGAGTAAGGCGCTCCCAACTCCGCCCGACCCATACTCCGGTCAACCATCACCATAACCGAGGCGAGTTCGACCGGATGCGGATCGAGAGCCGCAATCGTTTCCTTGACCGACCCGCCAGTGGTCAGAATGTCATCCACTACCATTACTCGGTCGCCCGGTTCGAAGTATTCAACTCGTCGGAATGCACGCTGAAGGCTGCCTTCATCGGCGCGTTCGGCATACGCTGCCCGGACGCCTAGCTGGCGCGCGATCTCAGCCGCAATCAGAATCCCGCCCGTTGTCGGACCGGCCACGACATCGATGCGCGTGTCGCCGAGTTTCTCGACCATCGCCGCGCACACCTGCTGCAGGATGGTTGGTTTGCGTAGCAGGTGAAACTTCTCCACGTACCGGTCACTGTGTTTTCCCGAGGACAGCAGAAAATGCCCCTCAGTCAGCGCTCCGGCTTCTTCAAGTGCCTGTTCCAGATTGAATCCCACAACTCCCCCACCCGGATTCTCGACGATTGATCAGTATGCGATCTGCACCCGCTCGCGGTACAGGCCGAGCGGCTGCACCGAATAGGCATCACTCGAGCGAGACGTCGCGCCGACCACCGCTTTTGCGGTATCGATCGATGTGATGCAGGGAATTCCTTTCTCGACTGCTGCTCGGCGAATCTGGAACCCGTCTAGCACCTCCCGCTGCGCCGGACCTGGCGTGTTGATGACCGCGTCGACTGTCCCCTGCAGGATGACATCGAGCATATCGGGCGATCCGGCACCAATCCGCTTGGTGACCATCTGCACCGGCATCCCGTTGCGTTCGATCATCGCTGCAGTTCCTTCAGTCGCGTAGATCCCACACCCCATTCGGGCGAGCATCTCCAGCATGTCGACCGAGTCAGGTTTGTCCTCGTCAGCCACACTGACGAGCACCGATCCCTGACGTGGGAACGAAAGATTGGCGGCCAGCAGGCTCTTGTAGAGTGCCGACGGGAAATCCCGGTCGATCCCCATCGCTTCACCAGTCGATTTCATCTCCGGCCCGAGGTGAACTTCCACACCACGCAGCTTCGCCATGGAGAACACCGGCGCCTTGACTGCGACCAGCGGCTGGCGTGGCCAGAGCCCCGGTTCATAGCCCTGTTCCCGGATTCCACGTCCGAGCATCGCGTTCGTCGCGATCTGGACCATCGGAACGCCGGTTGCCTTGCTCAGGAACGGTACCGTCCGGCTTGCTCTGGGGTTCACCTCCAGGACATAGATCCGCCCACCGTGGATGACGTACTGGATGTTGATCAGCCCGACGGCACCGATGTGTTTTGCGATGCGAGTCGTGTACTCCACCATCCGATCGACCTCGGTCGGGTACAGATTCAGCCCTGGATACACCGCGTAGCTGTCGCCCGAGTGAACACCAGCTCGTTCGATGTGCTCCATCACGCCAGGAATCAGGACCTCTTCGCCGTCGCAAATCGCGTCGACCTCGATCTCCTTGCCGTACATGTACTTGTCGATCAGAATCGGATGCCGGGTGTCGAACGAGACAGCGTAGGTCAGGTAGCGAGACAGATAATCCGCCGAGTGAACGACTTCCATCGCCCGGCCGCCGAGCACGTATGACGGTCGAACCAGCACCGGATAACCGATCCGGTTGGCGACTTCCATCGCCTCGCTCATCGATGACACCGCTGCACCGGGAGGCTGTGGGATACCCAGGGATGACAGAAACGCTTCGAACCGCTTCCGGTCCTCGGCAATATCGATTGCTTCCCGGGGACTACCCAGGATCGGCGCGTTGCGGTCCTGCAGCGGTTCGGCCAGGTTGATCGCCGTCTGCCCCCCGAATTGGAGGATCCCTGGCGTATCCAGCTTGCCGTCCGGGCTCTGCGATTCGTTCCGCAGGATCTCGGTGACACTCTCCTCGTCGAGCGGTTCGAAGTACAGGCGATCAGTCGTATCGAAGTCGGTCGACACCGTCTCCGGGTTACTGTTGACCATGATCGACTGGTATCCGGCCTGCTCAAGCGCCTGGACCGCTTTCACGCTGGCGTAGTCGAACTCGATACCCTGCCCGATCCGGATCGGACCCGAACCAACAACGAGTGCCTTGTGTCCTTCGAGAGCCGGTGCCTCGGATTCGTCCTCATAGGTGCTGTAGAAGTACGGCGTGTACGCCTCGAACTCGGCGGCACAGGTATCGACCATCTTGTAGACCGGCAGCATCCCCAGATCCAGGCGGCGTTGTTCGATCGCCTTTTCGTCCTGACTGGTCAACACCGCAATCTGGTGATCGATAAAGCCGTTCCGCTTGGCTTCCCAGAGCAATTCGTCGGTAAGATCTTCGTTCTGAAGCCGCTGTTCGATCCTGATCAGCCGTTGCAGCTTGCGCGTAAACCACGGATCAACGTGGCAGCGTTCGCTAACGTCTTCCGGCGACCATCCGAGCCGGAGGGCCGTCATCAGTGCCCAGAGACGCAGGTCGTTGGGGCGGGAAATCGAGTCCTTCAGCGTTTCCGGGTTGGCACGCCACTCCGGATCTTCCCACTGAAGGTCATCCTGGCCTGTTTCCAGCGATCGAACCGCTTTCTGCAATGCCGCTTCGAACGATCGATCAATTGCCATGACCTCGCCGGTGGCCTTCATCTGCGTGTTGATCGTTCGATCGGCGCGACCGAACTTGTCGAACGGCCATCGCGGAATTTTCACCACGCAGTAGTCCAACGCCGGTTCGAACGCCGCGGTTGTCTTCCGGGTTACTGAGTTCATCAACTCATCGAGCCGCCGGCCGACCGCAATCTTGGCCGCCACCCGGGCAATTGGATAGCC
>SLMJ01000214.1 GCA_007133615.1 Thermomicrobiaceae bacterium
ACTCCCGCAGCTTCTTTGCGGCAATGACAACCGATCCGACCTCCGGAGAGGCGAAGAAGCCCTCCCGCTTGGCCAGCATGTCGACACCCTGACGTATCTCGTCGTCCGAGATGGCAATCGCCGTCCCGCCGCTCTGACGGATCGCATCCAGGATCAGGTAGTCGCCGATCGCGACCGGAACCCGCATGCCGGGCGCAATCGTTGAAGCATTCTCCCAGAGTTCCGCATGCCGCTCACCCTTTTCGAACGCGCGAACGATCGGCGCACAGTTCTCCGCCTGAACACTGATCATCTTCGGACGTTTGGACCCGATCAGTCCCATTTGCTCGAGTTCGTCGAACGCTTTCCACATTCCCACGATCCCGGTTCCGCCTCCGGTCGGATAGATCATGGCATCGGGAACCCGCCAGCCCAGTTGCTCGGCTACCTCGATGCCCATCGTCTTCTTACCTTCCTGACGATAGGGCTCTTTCAGGGTTGAGCAATCGAACCAGCCATTCTTTTCTGCCCCACGGCGAATCAGTGCCCCACAGTCGTTGATCAGCCCTTTGACAAGGAGCACTTTCGCACCGTAGACATGACATTCAGCCTTCATAACTTCCGGGGCGTCAACTGGCATTGCCACGATCCCCTGGATGTCCGTCCGGGCCGCATACGCGCTCATTGCCGCAGCCGCATTCCCGGCAGACGGCATCGCAACGGTCTTCGCGCCGAGTTCACTTGCCCGGGCCACGGCCGCACCGAGACCGCGCGCCTTGAAGCTACCAGTCGGGTTCAACCCTTCATCTTTGATCAGAAGACGTTCGTAGCCGAAGTCCGATCCCAGTTTCGGAGCTTCATGCAGCGGCGTGCCGCCCTCGCCGAGCGTGACTGCGTGTGCTGGATCTTCGACCGGCATGATCTCGAAGTACCGCCAGAGGTTCCACTGCCGGTCTTTGAGCGCCTCTTTCGTCATCTCCTGCTTCGCAGCCTGGAGATCGTACCGCGCGTACAGAACCTTTCCGCACGCCGGGCATGTGGTGATCAACTGCCGATGGTCATAATGCTCACCGCAATACGTGCATTCCAGATGCGTGATGTGGCTTTTCAAACTGTCCCCTTCCACCCTGAACAACAGGATCGGATAACCTGCAGGCTATTCTAACCGCTTCAGCGGCGGAATCGGGGACTCAGATCGAATTTGCGGTCCTTCACCTTGTGAATGCACCTGCGGCGCGTACGGCTGCGGGGCAGGAGTCGGTGTCCCGCCGCCATCACCGTCACCGCCGAACAGGCGTCCCCGCAGGGATTCGATCAGGCTGTAGATCACGGGCACTACGACCAGTGTCAGCAGCGTCGAACTCAACAGACCGCCGATCACAACGATAGCCAGATCCGTCGCAATCTCTGCCCCTTCGGTCAGACCAAGCGACATCGGCAACAACGCCAGAATGGTCGAGATCGCCGTCATCAACACCGGTCGAACCCGGAGTCGCCCACCTTCCATCAATGCATCGAAGACCGAAAGCTTCCGCTCGCGTAGCTGATTGATGAAGTCAATCAGAACGATCCCGTTGGCCACCACGATTCCGACGAGCATGAGCATGCCGAAGAGTGCGGCGAGACTCAGCGGGCGCCCGGTCACGAATAACGCGAGCAGTGCACCAATCGATGTCAGCGGAAGCGTGAACATGATGATGAATGGATAGATCAGTGATCCCATCACCATAACCATCACCACGTAGACGATGACGATTGCTGCGACAATTCCAAGGATCAGTTGCTCGAAGCCTTCCTGGAACTGCTGCAGCGCACCCCCATATTCGACCGAGACACCGTCCGGCAGTTCCATTGCGTCGACGACCTCGTCGATATCGGCCTGAACATCGCCAACAGCACGGCCACTTATCTGCCCCTGAATCACCCCGGCAACCCGCTGATTCTCGCGCGTTACCTGCGCCGGCCCGGAAACCTCACGAAGCTCAGCAATCTCCCCGAGCGGAACCGGCTCCTCAGCTGGCCCGACAAGGATGTCGCCCAGATCCTCGACACTACTGATCGCCTCGGCGTTCGCTGTCAGAAGAACGGTCAGTTCTCCACGTTCGCCCTCGAGCTGGACATTCGTGACCTCCTCACCGGCGATCAGCCGTCGAATCTGCTGCGAGATCTCGCCAGCATTCGCCCCGGCTGCCAGGGCGGCGTCGGGATTGACCTCCACCACGATCTCGTCCCGCTCGGCCGCAGCGGCGCTGGTTACGTCCGTAAGGCCGTCAACTCCCTGCACCGCCTCATAGAGCTGGATCGCCACAGATCGGACTTCGTCCTGATCGTCTCCGACCACAGAAAGTTGCAACTGGTCCTGACTCTGGTCACCACCACCCTGAACGGAGACCTGCAAGTCATCGTCAAGGGCTTCCAGACGGTCCACTGCAAGCTCACGGACCTCCACGACATCGGCGTCCTCCTCCAACTGGATGAAGAAGTCGATCCCGCGGGTACCGCCACCTGTCAGAGCCCTGCCCAGCGAGAAAACGTCGTCACCGCCGCCCAGCGTGACGGACATATTGTAGGTTTCAATGCCCGGAAGATCGCCGATGACCTGCTCGGCTTCTATTCCGATGCCAATGACTTCCTCAGTGGTTCCGATGCCCGGTGGCAGCGAGACCCCGATTCCGAACTCTGGCTCTTCCTCTTCTGGCAACAGAGTTGTCGGGACCACGGTGAGAAGCCCCAGTGTTCCGATGAAGAGAACGGCAGCCAGCCCGATCGTGATCAATCGATGGGTCAACGACCACCGCAGGATCGGGGTGTAGACGCGCTGCAGGAAGGTCTCGTGTTGCTCACCGCGCTGGGCTCCAAGTTGAGACCGCCCGACCCAGAAGCGAGCGATGACCGGCACAATCGTCAAGGCGACAACAGTGGATGCCAGCAGTGCGATCGTGACAGTCAGCGCGAACGGCCGGAACAGCACACCCGCGATACCTGTTGCGAAGATCAACGGTGCGAACACGCCAATCGCGGTGAGCGTCGATCCGATCACCGGGACAGCAATTTCTCTGGCACCCCGGACAATCGCACCGTCTAACTCGTCGCTCTCCTGAACATGTCTGTAAACGTTCTCCAGCACGACGATCGAGTCGTCGACCACCCGTCCGATCGCGATCGCGAGACCGCCCAGGGTGAGAATGTTGAGCGTCATACCCTGAAAGTAGAGCACCATAATGGCGAACAACACGGAGAGTGGAATCGAAACGCCCGCGATGATCGCGCTCCGGAAACTGAGCAACAGCACCCAGACCGCCAGGATCGCGCCGATGGCACCGATCAGCGCATCGCGCGAAAGACCGAAGATCGCCTCTTCGATGAAGATACTCTGGTCGAGAATGACGTCGGTATCAACCTCGTCTGGAAGATTGAGAGAATCAAGCGTTTCGGTAACATCATTGGCAACCGAAACGGTGTTGCCATCCTGCGTCTTGGTGACCGCTATACCGACGCTGGGCAGGCCATTCGTTCGGGAGATGCTCCCCGCTGGGAAGTTCTCAGTTTCCACTGTCGCGACATCGCCGATACGCACTGCCTGAGGCGGAGCCGACTCATCCACTCCGACGACGAGTGACTCGATCTCTTCGATCGATTCAAACGTCCCGACGACGCGAACCGCTTGCGAGTCACCCGCTTGTCCGATATTGCCTGCCGGCGCCGAGACGTTGTGTGCCTGAAGTACTCCGGAAATCTGGTCCGGACTGACGCCGCGACCTCGCATCTCGGCCGGATCGAATCGAATGACAATCTGGCGGGCGAGCCCACCAAGGACATCGACGTTCTGGACACCATCAAGCGTTCGGATCTCCGGTTCGATCTGTTGACGAGCAATACGCTCCAGCTCAGGGATTTCCAGATCTCCAGAGAGGCTGAACTGGACAACCGGTAGCGTCTGATTGAGGTTCAGGCGAGATACAGTTGGTGTTCTGGCGGTATCGCTAATCGTTGCGCCGGATATGCCACTGTTGATCTCCTGTTCTGCCTGCATCATGTCGTGGCCGAAATCGAACTGTGCGACCATGATGGAGACGTTATCGGCGGAGACCGTGTTCAACGATCGCAAGCCGGAGACGTTGCCGATCGATGCTTCCAGCGGAACAGTCACCTGGTCGGCTACGTCCTCCGCTGCCGCACCTGGCGCCTGCGTAATCACCGTAACAATGGGAAATTCCAGGTCAGGCGTGAGCTCCTGATTGATGTTCAGCATCGCGTAGAGCCCGCCGCCGACCAGCGCGAGCGCAATCAGCAGCGTGACCGATGCACGCTTGAGTGACAGTTCGATGAATCGTGACACGTGGGTCCCTTCCAGACGCTTGCTCGAGGCGCAGATCAGCGCGAAGTCGACGAATTATCGATGTGACCGGTGGTGATACCGGCACGCTCACCCGCTTGAGCAAGGAGCTCGAATGCGTGGAGTACCAGATCCAACTCATCGTCGCTTAGCTGACCCAGAATGGTTTCGACCTCTTGTTCGCCAACCGTCCAGAACCGGGTTACTGTCCGGCGGCCTTCATCGGTGAGTTCACAGGTCACAACGCGCCGATCATCCAGATCATGATCGCGCTGAACGAGGCCTTTTCCTTCGAGGCGGCTGACGAGGTTCGTCGCTGAGGACAGGCTGATTCCGAGCATCCGGGCTAGATCGCCCATCCGCTGGCCGCCCCCGGAGAGAAACATCAACGTTTTGAACTGCGGCATCGAAAGTTCGTGCTCGGGCCAGTCGGATGACATGTGCACGCGAAAGGTTGCCGTGATCTGATGGGAGAGTTTGGAGAATCGCTGGACCTTCTGGGCTCGATCGTTGTTTGCCATGTGATTCCATTCGCGTTCATTCCTTCGAACACCGTAAACTATCCTATCGAAATGAAACACTCCCCTGCAAGGAATATTCATGCCTGACCGAAGGGACAGGGCACTCCCTCATCGTGCTAGGATGTGCCCGGTTGGAATCATCTATTGCGTAGTATCGGAGTCACCTGGAAATGGCCGAAGACAGAGCCCAGCTACGAGCCGAACTGCGACGAGAAGTCTCCCGGCTCTGTCAGCGCTTCACTGACGAGTACTGGCGGACGCTGGATGCTGAAAACGCCTACCCGGCGGAGTTTGTCCGGGCAATGTCCGACGCGGCATTTCTCAGTGTCCTGATCCCTGAACAGTACGGCGGGCTGGGTCTCGGGGTTACTGAGGCATCGATCATTCTGGAAGAGATTCACCGCTCCGGAGGAAATGCCGCCGCATGCCACGCACAGATGTACATCATGGGAACCCTTCTGCGTCACGGCAGTGAGCATCAGAAGCAAACGTATCTTCCGTCGGTTGCCTCCGGCGAGGTGCGTCTGCAAGCGTTCGGCGTAACCGAGCCAAACTCCGGAACGGATACCACCAGTCTGCAGACTCGAGCAATCCGGGACGGTGACCACTACGTTATCAACGGTCAGAAGGTGTTCATCTCCCGGGTTCAGCACTCTGATCTAATGCTGCTGCTGGCGCGCACAACCCCGCTCGACCAGGTCGAACGAAAGTCGGACGGACTCTCCGTATTCCTGATCGACCTCAGAGAAGCGCCGGATGAACAGTTCACGGCGCAGCCGATCGAGACCATGATGACGCACCATTCAACGACCGTCTTCTTCGACAACCTGCGGATTCCGGCCTCGAGCCTGATCGGAGAAGAGGGGAAAGGCTTCCGGTACATTCTCGACAGCATGAATGCCGAGCGTATTCTGATCGCAGCAGAGTGCATTGGTGACGGCGACTGGTTCATCGACAGGTCAACGAGCTACGCCAACGAGCGAGTCGTGTTCAACCGGCCGATCGGCCAGAACCAGGGCGTTGCGTTCCCGATCGCGCGGGCGTACGCGAACATCCGCGCAGCAGATCTGATGCGGTATCGGGCGGCCGAGTTATTCGACAACGACGAACCTTGCGGCGCTGAAGCGAACATGGCCAAGATGCTGGCCGCCGATGCATCCTGGGAAGCCGCAAACGTCGCGATGCAGACGCACGGAGGATACGGCTTCGCCCGGGAATATGATATCGAGCGCAAGTTTCGGGAGACCCGCCTCTATCAGGTAGCGCCGATCTCAACGAACCTCATCCTCTCCTACATCTCGCAGCATGTCCTTGGCTTGCCACGATCGTTTTAGGAGGCTCCGATGACCGAAAAACCGGGCTGGGAAGGCCGATTCTACGAGGACTTCGAGATCGGCGATATCTATCGCCACCCCCTCGGACGCACGATCACGACGACAGACAACATCTGGTTCACCTTGCTGAGCCAGAACACGGCGAAGATCCATTTTGATCATCATTACGCTGCGCAGACGGAGTTCGGCAAACCGCTGGTCGACTCCACGTTCACCCTCGCGCTTGTCACCGGACAGAGCGTGATCGATGTCTCGCACAACGTCATGGCAAACCTGGGATGGGATGAAGTCCGGCTTCCAAACCCGCTGTTCGAGGGAGATACCGTCTACTCGATGTCCGAGGTTCTGGAGAAGCGGGAATCGAAGTCTCGACCAAACGTCGGAATCGTGACCGTCAAAACCACTGGCTTCAAGCAGGACGGCACAATAGTGATCACGTTCAAGCGAACTTTGATGGTTTACAAACGCGGGCACGCACCGGAGATTCCGCAGCCAAGACCGGAGCAGTGACGATAACTGGATCACTCATTCTGGCCAGTGTCCTGAGCGGTACGCGGTGAGCGTTGATTCGATTCTTCCGGCGACTCTTCCTGATCGTCGTGAGCCGGGTGGCTTTGGGGCGATGATTCAGCAAAGCTCGGGACAACTTCAGCATCCGGGTCTTTCGCACCGGTCTGTCGCCTGATCGCCGGAGCAATAACGTCCGTGCTCAAGGTCAGAATCGCACCCGCCAACGGAATTGCCAGGATTGCCCAGAGAACACCACCCACCATGAAACCAGTGAACACCGCAAACGTGGTCACCAGGGGAGGAATGTGGGCCTGCGTGCGCATCATGATCATCGGGATGAGGATATAGGCTTCAATCTGCTGGATGATGACATAGACCACGATCACCACCAGCGCCAGCGTCGGCGACTCCATCGCTGCGATGAACACAGCCGGAATTCCCGCGAGGATCGGGCCGACATTCGGAAAGAACTCGCCCAGAAAAGCCAGCAGCGCGAGTAACAACGCGTATTGCACACCGAGGACGGTGAGCGCGATATACACTGCCGTTCCGACCGCGACGCCACTGATCGCCACTCCTCGCATGTACCCGCCCATGCGGTCGCCGATACGCTTGAGTACAGAATCGACGGCAGCCTGCTTCTGGGGCGGAAACAGCGAAAGACCGAACGTCGTCATGCGCGGCATGGTGTAGAGCCAGTAGAGTGACACGAAGAACCCGACGATCAACTCGGCACTGGTCAGGATCAACATGGCGGGCAACATGAAGAGATATTCCGCAGCAGAACCGGCAACAGAGGCGATCTGCTCCATGTCGTCGCCAACATCCATGCCAAACTCAAGGGCGAGCCAGATTTGAAGATCCCGATAGTAATCAGGGAAGTTCTGAAGGAGTGAACCCGCCTGGGTTACCAATGGGGGGATAATAACTAGCCCGAACCCAATCAATACCAGCACGAGTCCGGCGTACACCAGGAGTACGGCGGCGAGTCTTGGAAACCAGCGCTCGAGTACATCAACAAGCGGGGCGAGCGTAAGCGCCACGACCACAGCAGCGAACAGAACCCCGAGCGGCCGAATCAGCAGACTGAGCAGGTCGACAATCAGCAGCCCGAGCACAAGCGTGATCGAGATTATTGCCGCCATCTTCCACGCCAGATTCGCGGTGACATCCTGTGGGCGGAGTGGGCTCCGTTCGGGAGGTATTTCTTTGTTGTCGGAATCGGACGCTGACATCAACTGCCCATACTATCGAACACCCGTGTCTGGCACGAGCAAACGGCTCGAGAAAACGTTAGGGCAGTTACGCAACAATTAGACCATGCCTGAATTCATTGTCTATTCGCGTCGAAGGTTCCCACCCTCGCGCAGGCCTTGCGGAACCGGGAATCCTGCTCGCCTTCGAGCTACGTCGTACTCATTCTCGGCTCGCGGCCAAGTTGCTCACGAAAAGACTGCCGGAGTTCGTCGCGGAGCTCAGGGCGAAGCAGAACATCAGCTGCCGTCCAGGCGAGCATGATAGTCCCGTCCGCCGTCAACTGATCGGCTCGCTCGCTCTTCGATGCCTCGGCGAACTGCTGCGTATGACCACCCACGCCCGGATCGCAGATCTGCAGGTACGGATGAATCGTCGGAACCAACTGGCTGACGTTGCCGATATCACTCGATCCAACACCGGCGCCTTCGGGTGGAATCTCGTATTCGTGGCCAAGTGCTGTCAGATTCTCGCCAAACGTTTCGACCAGGCGTGTATTGCAGACGCGCTGCTGATAGCTGATCCCTTCGTGAATCTTCACTTCGCAGCCGGTCGCAAGCGCAGCAGCATTGACGATGTTCCGGAACTTCTCGTTCAGTTCCTCCAGATAATCCTGGTCGTCGGCGCGAACGAGGATTGACGCCGAGGTGTACTCCGGGATCACGTTCGCGGCGTCTCCGCCATGAGTAATCACGCCGTGAATTCGGGTGTTCGGCTTGAACGCTTGCCGCAATGCGTTGATCGAGTTGAATACCTGAATGACCGCATCCAGCGCGTTGACGCCGGTCTCCGGGCTGGACGAGGCGTGGGCCGGCTTCCCGAAAAACTCGATCTCGAACGGAGTAACTGCCAGCGACCCGCGATCCAGGTAGGTTCGGTCTCGCGGATGCATCATCATAGCGGCATCAAGGCCGTCGAAAACGCCCGCATCTGCCTGGATGACCTTTCCGCCACCACCTTCCTCCGCGGGACTGCCGATCACCTTGATCGTGCCCTTCACGTCAGGCATCGCTCTTCGTAGTGCGATCCCGGCACCAATCGCCCAAGTGCCGATCAGGTTGTGACCGCAGGCATGACCGATTTGCGGAAGTGCGTCGTACTCCGCAATGATCCCGACAACCGGCTCGCCCTCGCCGAACGTCGCGACGAACGCCGTATCCATCCCGGCCACACCGCGTTCGACCTCGAACCCGTGCTCTTCCAGTTCGTTGGTCAGAAGCTCAGCGGCCTTGTGCTCTTTGAAGCAGAGCTCGGGATTAGCATGGATCGTCTGGGAAAGTTCAATCAGTCTGGGGTGCATCCGTCGCACCTCAGTCGCGATTTGTTCCTTGATTTCGTTTGTGTCCGTTGCCATGAATACTCCTGCCGCGCCCAATATCGACGATGAATCAACTCGTCGACATTCTCTGGCGCGGCAGGACAACCGTCAAGCAGATGGTGCTAGCGACTGATCAACTCGTGATCCACGATGTGAATCTCCTGCGGATCACACATCTTCGCGACCAGCTCATCTTTCTCAGAATCGAACCAGAGGAGACATGGTTCGGCCGGCAGTTCGGCCGTGGACGACGGTTCAAGCGTTTCCTTGTCGTACACAACCAGTTGCTTACTATCCTCAAACGCGATCCAGATCCCTTGGTCCCTAACAACAAGGCCAATCGGTTTTCCATCCAGATCAATGGTTTGATCTATCTCGTTGGTTTCAGGATCGATGCCCGTCAGCGTCTTCTCCGCGCGACTCACGACCCAGATTCGATCTGTTGATGACGCGATCGCACGCGGCTCGCTATCAACCTCGATCATCGCGGTCATCGAGTTATCGGCCGGATCGAGTCGAACGACCACACCAGCATCAGCGTCCAGCTTCCACCGGCTCTCGAAGGCGTCGACGACTGTAACGTCCGGGATCGGTCGTTCCTCGTCGCTCTGTTCGTCATCCTCATCGATCGGAGTCGGTTCAGGTGTTGGCTCTGGAGACGGTGTTGGATCCGCCTGGTCACCGGATCCACCATCGTCACTGCCCTCTGCCGGGGCCGTCGGCGAAGGTGAAGGCGATGGAGACGGTGACGGTGACGGCGTCACCGAAGGAGACGGCGACGGACTCGGAGTTGCCGACGGCGAGGGCGTCGGTGTTTCCGTCACCTCAGGAGTCGGTGTTGGCGTCGCCTCCGGAGTCCGGTTCGTCTCTGGCGCGCTCGACGAGGACGGCGGCGGTGGTGGCTGGAATCCGTCCAGGTCAAAGGCAACATCGCCGAAGATGGGAACGTAATGCGAGAACCAGCCGAACACCGCCGCAATGTAATCCTCGGTACAGGTACCGAGCACATCACAACCAAAACCGAAGTAAGCGCCAACGGCGGTCGTCAACGTTCCGTGACGATCCACAAGTTCGGCTAGCAGTCGTGTACCGGTATCGATGTTCGTCGCCGGATCCCGCCACTTGCTTGCTGGAATGCCGTAGCGTTCGAAATGCATTGGCATGACCTGCATGAGGCCCTGTGCCCCGACCGGCGACACTGCCTCGGGGTTCCCGCTCGATTCCACCGTGATGATTGCGGCAATCAGGCCAGCCGGGATCCCATATTTGCTGGAAGCTTCTTTGATAAGTGGGGCCCACTGCATCACACCGTCGCTACCGCCGACCCCACCCTGTCCGGCCGCTACGTGAAGCGATTCGCTTCCCTTCAGCCAGTCCAGTGGATCGATGTACTCAGCGACGCCCGAATCGAAGACGCCAAAATGCAGGTGCGGGCCCGTGGAATACCCGATAGAGCCAACCTCGCCGATCGGCTCCCCGGCGATAACGTAGTCGCCAGGTTCTACAAAACTCTTGCGCCAGTGGAAGTACTCGGTGACGAATCCGGCGTTCGAGCCATCGTGAATGATCCGGATGATCGAGTTCCCGGCGTTGTTCGAGCGGTCCATATCGGCGAAGTTGACGGTCCCTGTGGCCGAGGCGTAGATGACCGTGCCCTCTTTGGCGGCAAAGTCCACACCGTGGTGAAAACTCGGGCGATCAGAGGGACAGAAGTCAGGCTGTCCGTATCCGGGATCGTACGGAACACAGCCGAATTCCTGCGAGACCCGGAAACTTCCTTTCGCCAGTGGGAACACTCGGGAGCCGTCGGCCGCGAGGAACGAGAGGTCAAACGGTTCTCCGCCGCCAACTGCGAGCTCGGCTCCGACACCCTCGCGGGCGTTGTATTCTTTCGGATCCGGGAGATATCCAGCTGTTCGAATCCTCGAGAAAAAGCCTGCCTGTAGCGTGTCGTCCCCCGGATATCGGTAGCCGTCCCAGATGTCGTCGTCATCGAAGCCGGATGCCTCAGACTCAATCGGAGGGGTGGTCGAAATGCGATCGCGAACTTCGTCCGCAAAGCTGTAGTCAGGCGCATGCATTGGCGCCATGACGACGCAGACGAGAACGAGTAAGGCGAGGATCCAGCGACGATTTCGGGGCATGTGCAATCTTTCGGTTGTTCTATCCAGTGTTCTGCACGTTCAACGCACGGTAGCACGCGGGGGCGTTACACCTCCGCTTCTATCACGTACAAAACGAAGAGAATCGGCTGTGGTTACGAATTCTCAATGACAATCTGTCCATCTGTTCATGCTGGAAATTTTCGCCCTCGTACGAACGCATGCACGGAGTTGCCAGCACTTTAAAATCAATGGTAGACACCCGCAATCCAAAGAAGCCCGCTCAGCGTGTCACAAGAATCTGGCCCCTGGTGTCTCCATGATGACAGCGGTTCACTATCCGTGCGTGAACGAATTGAAGGAGGTAGCTATGACAACAACGACGCGCGTGCCACTGGCCGAGGTAAACGGCATCTATGGTGCACTGGTAAAACGATTCAGCAAAAGACGATTTGGCCAGGTACCGGAATCGCTGGGTGTCATGTGGCACAACAAAGCGGTTCTCAAGGATATCTTGAGGTTTGCCGGCAGTTCATCAAAATGGAGTTCGTGCGATGCTCAACTGAAGTCGTTCGCGCACATGGCAGTGGCTGCTGAGGTCGGATGTGGTTTCTGCCTTGATCTTGGATATTTCGAGGCACACAACGAGAAGCTGGACACTGAGAAGGCTCGGGAGGTACCTCGGTGGCGCGAGTCGGACGCCTTCACCGAGCTCGAGCGAGACGTGATGGAGTACGCAGTGGCTATGAGTCAGACGCCACCCACTGTAACCGATGCGTTATCGGCTCGACTTCTGGACCAACTTGGGGCACCCGCGCTTGTCGAACTAACCGCATTCATCAGCGCGGCCAATCTGGCGAGCCGGACGAATGTGGCGCTCGGGGTAAAGTCTCAGGAATTTTCGACTTCCTGCGGGCTGAAACCGCTCGCCACCAGTTCAACGACATGACGCAGGATCCGTTTATCGCCCACCGTAACCTGCTCTTCACAGTCGCCTACGAGATGCTCGGCTCTGCTGCGGACGCAGAGGATGTCGTGCAGGAGACCTGGCTACGCTGGGACTCGATCGACCAGGCTAAGATTGGGTCACCTCGCGCATATCTGGTGCGAATGGTGACGCGGCAGTCACTGAATCGGCTCCGATCAGAGTCACGGCGCCGTGAAGATTACGTTGGTCCGTGGCTCCCGGAGCCTCTGTTGACCACCCCGGACGTTGCTGATGACGTCGAACTCGCCGAAAGCGTCTCGTTCGCGATGCTCACCGTGCTCGAGACGCTGGGTCCAACAGAGCGAGTCGTGTTTGTGCTACGTGACGTGTTCGACACGCCGTACCACGAGATCGCTGACATTCTTAGCAAGACTCCGGAGGCTGTCCGGCAGATCGCCCATCGCGCACGCAAACACGTGGCGGCGAAGAGACCGCGAATACACGTTGATCCTGACGAGCAACGTGCAGTGGTCCAAAAGTTCCTGAGTGCCGTCTCTACAGGAGACGTGGAGAGTCTTATCGATGTGCTGGCGCCAGAGGTCGTCGCAATCGCGGACGGCGGCGGGGTCGTTCCTGCGCTGCGATCTCCAGTCTCGGGTGCTGCGAAACTCGCGAACTTGCTCGTTCACTTTGCGTCTACGCCAGGGTTCGAGGCCTCCGTCGCATTGCTGAATGGAAGCTATGGCGTTCGGATCGAGGTCGATGGGCGCTCCATAGCAGTGATGCTGTCGGTCGAGCACGGCCGTGTCACACAGATTCACGCCATCGCCAACCCTCGCAAGCTGGGTAAACTGAACCAGACAGTGAAACTGCAGCGCTGAGCATCACTCGTCGGACGCGACCACGAGCGCGAAGGCCTACGGCAATGGCTTTCCTCGATCGGCGAGCCACTCATCGAGGCCAGGCACTCGTGGATCGACCTGACGCATGTTGTAGTAGGGAATAGCCGGACGATACAGATCGAAAATCCTGCGGAGCTCCGCCTCAGGCTCACTATGTACATCAACCCGAAGGTCTACCCTGGAGAATGTCTTGTCTTCATACACGAGCAGTGCCGCGGAACGTTGTCCATTGGGCTGTCCACCGGCGTCGCGTCCGGCTTCAATCGTCCGCATGAGACGCTCTTCCAGATCCTCGTCAGGATCCGAGAGGAACTCCCGTTCCATCGCGTCGATAACCTGTTCACCGGCGAT
>SLMJ01000313.1 GCA_007133615.1 Thermomicrobiaceae bacterium
CAGACAAACATCGGCGTCGCCGGAATGTCCATCAGCGTTGAATACGGTGGATCGAAGAAACACTCACCGGTTCTCCGGCATTCATAAATGAACGCGATCCCGACTAACCCGCTCACGTCAAAGGCACGGAGAGCCAGTGGGCGCGAATACCGCGACCCTGTTGCCAGAACGCAGTTGAACACGTCCCAGACATGTTCATCGACGCCCAGACTGGCCAGCTCATCCCGGAATCGGTGCTGTTCCTCACACGTAATCGGCTGGCTGGAAAGCTGAAATTCCCATTCTGGTGGGAGTGCAGAGGCGAGTGAAGGCGGAGGCTCGCGAGTGGTAACCATGACGATTCCGCCTTCCGGGTACCCGTTCTCAGTGGAACAAGTGTTTATCTATCTGTATAGCTTGACAATCTCGTCTTGTCGCCAGAATAGCAAGGAGCGCTGGCGGCGACAAGACTCCAGGTCACATTCGAATTTGCTGACCGCTCGCGTGAGCAAATAGCAAGCTGCCCTCGCGGGCCAGTCCCCTGAGTTAGTCAACCGGTTGATTGGCGAGCTGGCGAATATCCTCCACGTGATCCCGATCATGGCCGGCAAAGTTCGCCTCCACCAGATCGATAACTCGTCGGTATTCTTCACCAAAACGGTCCGGAATCGGACGCTCCAGATCGTCCTCATTCATCTGCTCAAGAGTCAGAACGACCTTTTCCTGCGCTTTCCGGAACTCGGTCAGTACCTCTGGCAGGGAATCGTCCTTGTGCCGCTGGTAGATGATGTCGTTGATCTCATCAATGCTCTTGTTTCGGTATGTATCCTCGTCGATATTCAGCGCTTCCCACGACGCGCGCCCTTCAATGAGCGCAAGGCCACGCCATTGCCATTCCGCGATATGGGCGAGATGGTCCTTGATCGACCAACCACCTTCGTCGGTCGCGGCGGTCATTTGCTCCTGAGAAACCTGGTCAATGATCGCCTCGATCTCGGCTCGAGCCGAGTGAACGTTCTCGAGCACCTCTTCGGCACCAGTCGGCAGATCGTCGTACTCTGTCATCCGTTCCTCTCCTGCGAGTTCTTCAAGCCATGTTTCGGGCATGTTCGCCCGAACCCTTTCCGGGAGCATGATGCCTGCCACTGCGACACGTGATCAACTTACCGGTTGACGGGCAAGCGCCTCGATATCTTCGATATGCGAGCGATCATGCCTCGCGATGTTGAAATTGAGCAGATCGACCACCCGCGGAAAACGGAGCGCGATCTTGCCGGACAACTCGGCTTGAAGATCAGCATCCGTCATCTGCTCAACGCGGGACTCGACGAGTTCGTGCGTGGCGCGGAAGTCCTCGATCACATCGGACAGCAACCGATCCCGATTCCGCTGGAAGAGAACTTCATTCAGTTCATGGACATCCGCAAATTGTTCGAACTGCTCCTGATCGATCTGGAACCCTTCGGCGGGATGCTTGCCATCGATGACAGCGAGTGCTCGTCGTTGCCACTCGGCAATGTGAGACAGATGATCCTTGATCGTCCAGCCGCCGTCGGTTACGGGGCCGGTCAGCTTCTCCTCAGAGACCCCGGCAAATGACGCCTCGAGCTCAGCGCGCGCTTCACGTATGTTCGCCAGCACTTCTTCCTGACGTTCAGGATTGGGAAACGGTTCGCTCATAGGTGCATCTCCGCTCCATACCGGATAATGACAGCGAGGGAGGGCATGACCGCCCTCCCTCGTTCTTGTCGTTCGTCTGTTACGCGTACGCGGGCGATGCCCGAATCAGGCTAGCCCTTGTGTTCCCGAATCGCAGCCAGAACGCGCTGAGATGTCATTGGGATCTCAGCAACCCGGGCGCCACCGGTCGCATCCGCGATTGCGTTCGCGATCGCCGCGGCGGTCGGAACGACTGGCGGCTCACCGACGCCCTTTGCGCCGTACGGGCCAGCCTTGCTGTTCTTCTCAACGAGAATAATCTCCAGCGGCGGGCTCTGCTCGAGCTTCGGCAGCGTGTAGTCCATCAGGTTCGGATTCAGCGGCTGGCCATTGTCATCATAGATGATTCCTTCGTAGAGACCCCAGCCGATACCCTGGACCGCGCCTCCCATAATCTGGCCCTCAACCATCGCGGGATTCAGCGCCTTGCCAACGTCCTGCGAGATGACCAGATGCTTGAGCTCGACTTCGCCGGTGTCCTCGTCCACATGCACGTGAGCGAGTTGCGCCGAGAAGCCCGGAGCCTTGTCTTGCACGGCGGACTTACCATTCCCGGAGACCGGGGGGTACTTACCGCCGAAGCTCATGCTCATCGTGGCAATCTGAGACAGACTCAGCTTGGTATCCGGCGAACCTTTAACCCGGACTTCGCCATCGACCAGTTCAAGGTCGTCCGGCGAGACTTCCAGCTCCGAAGAGGCGATCGCCATCACCTGTTCGCGAGCTTCCTGGGCGGCAGCCTCTACCGCAATGCCCATGGTGTAGGTGACCTTGCTGCCACCACTCATCCCTGCGTACGGGGCGGCGTCGGTGTTCGCAGTGGTCAACCGAACCTGATCCATCCGCACACCGAACGTTTCAGCCGCGATCATCGCCATCGTCGTGTTCGTACCACTGATATCCATCGATCCGAGTGAGAGGTTCACCGTGCCGTCAGTATTCAGGCGGAAATGGGCAGCACACGGCTCGACGCCACCGGGCCAGCCGCCGACTGCCACGCCGACGCCCTCACCCTTGCCGCTCGGCTTGTTGGTGTAGAGCGGGTGATTCCGCAGCGATTCCAGCACTTCCTTTGCGCCAATCGCCGGCCACGGCTCTTCGTTCGGCTGGGGATCACCCTCGACCGAGATGTTGAAAATCCGGAACTCGAGCGGATCCCAGCCAAGCTCGCGGGCCATCTGATCGATGTTCTGATCAATTGCGAACGTTGCCTGCGGCGAACCAGGCGCGCGATAGGCACCGACGCCCGGCTTGTTCGTGATAACTTCAACGCCTTCCAGGTCCAGATTGGCACAGCGGTAGTAGCCGCCGGAGATAAGCGTTGCGACGTTGGTCGGACTCGCCGGATAGGCGCCGGAGTCAAAGATTCCGCGGAACTTGATCGCGGTAATGGTTCCGTCCTTCTTCGCACCGGTCTTGATTTCCAGAACCGTTCCCGGTGCCGGCGTGGTGAACAGGAACTCTTCCATCCGATCCAGCACCAGTTTGACCGGCAGTCTTGAACGCTTTGCCGCTGCGGCAACAAGCGGCTGCAGCAGACAGGTCTTGCCACCAAATCCGCCGCCGACCTCCATCGGAACAACAGTGATGTCGTTGTGTTCCAGACCGAGCGCATTGGCAACCATGTTCCGGACGAAGAACTGGCCCTGGGTCGGGGTATAAATCGTCAAGTGACCGGTTGGGTCCGGTACGACCATCATTGCCTGCGGTTCGATGTACCCCTGGTGCACCGAATGGGTGCGATAGGTCCGCTCGACGACCACATCCGCCTCGGCGAAGCCCTTTTCGACATCGCCGCGTTTGAAGGCGACGGCATCGGTCACATTCGGGCCGAGGTTGGACACGTCCATCTCCGCACCACCTGATACCGTTGCGTGGGCTTCTCCTTCACCCTCCCCAGCATCGATATCGCGGGAGCGGATCGGCGGAGCATCCAGGCTGGTGGATTCGACGGGATCGACGTTGGGGCCAAGTGGCTCGAGATCGATCTGCACCAGGCCAGCGGCCTCCTCGGCTGCCTCAGCGGTTTCAGCGAGAACAATAGCAACCGGCTGACCGTAGAAGACAACCTTATCCCGGGCGAGCATAGCCATCGGGCGGGACGCCGGTTCCGGGCCATCAGGCAGAAGATCCTTGCCAGTGTAGATCGCCTTGACGCCGGGCACCTTCGCCGCAGCGGACGTGTCAACATTCTTGATATTCGCGTGCGCCTGATAGGCCGTCGTCAACCGTGCGTGAAGCATCCCCGGAGCGGTGAGATCGCCAGCATAGCGGGTTTCGCCATAGACCTTCTGCGCCGAGTCAATTCGAGGCAATGCTTTCCCGATGAGTGTGGTCGCTGTCATCGTTCCTCCTGAACAGTATTGAGTTACCCCTTCGTAACCGTACTCCGTATGATGTGCCCGTCTGCCGAATCCGTCAAGCCCCGCGACTGTCCTCTGTCAGAAACTCCCAGTGCCATGTTCCGGGCTCCCGCTGCTGTCGATCCTGCAGGAAATAGAGCCGGAAACCGTCCAGCAAACCGATCAACTCCCGGTCATCGCAGTAGTAGTGGGCGTGAGCCTTTTCGTCATCGTCGTCGACAATAAACGTGTTCGGCCTGATTTCTGTTCCATCTCCAAAGCGATCATGTCGTTTCGAGATCATCGTTCCGAGAAATAGCCCACCGGGACGCAAAACCCGGCGGATCTCGGCGATGGCTTGTCGTACCACCTCTTCATCACCGTGATAGATCACATTCCAGGCAATTGCCAGGTCGACGGATGCGTCGTCAATCGGCAAATCGGTGAAATCCCCAACCTCATAATCAACCTCAACCCCGGCGTCACGACTTGCCCGCCTGGCGGTCCCGAGCCCAGACTCAGACAGATCGATCCCCGTGACCTGGAGACCGTTCCCCGCCAGGTAGATCGCGTGGCGGCCGATTCCACAGCCAATATCCAGCACATGGTGCACCCCGCGCTGCACGAGGAAGGGCAGGGAATCGACCACGAGGGGCTCCGGCTTGATCCAGTCTCGTCGGATGATCTCGTCAGCCCAGCGCTGATCCCACGCCTGATGCGCAGTCGCGAACTTCTCCTGATCGCTCATGGTTGCTCTCTGCTTTCCGTCTGTCGGTGATCGTGAGGCGTCCGGGAATAGGGTATCCGGTCAGCGCATGGTGTGACCACGTCAGGGTGATGACGTTACGACTGGAAGGGCTCGATTAAGGGTGGGTGTTCGACTAGTCCTGGGCCATGTGGCTGGAGTGGCCAGCGGCCGATTCAACCAGCTGAAGCGACGACGCCATGACCACCTGATCCTTACCGGTCCGTTTGGCTTCGAGCAGCGCCTGGTCGGCTGAATCAAGCAGTTCGTGCACACTCTCCGTTCCGCTTTCCGAGATCGCGACGCCGATGCTGGCGCTCAGCGTGATCGAGGCGGGTTCGAGCAGGAGCGGTACGTGAAGGGCTCGCCGCAATCGTTCGGCAACCATCATTACCGGATCGCTGGGACTCTTGATTTCCAGTAGAACGACGAACTCGTCGCCACCGAGTCGCCCCGCGGTGTCACTCGCCCGGAGGTGATGCTTGAACCGTTCACCAGCCGCGATCAGCAATTGATCACCAACGGAGTGGCCGTAGTGGTCGTTGACGTGCTTGAAGTCATCGAGATCGATGAAGAGTATCGAGATGCTTGTGCCATTGCGTTGCGACCGAATCAACGCCTGATCGATGCGGTCGTTCAGCAGTGAGCGGTTTGGAAGGCTCGTTAGTGGATCGTGGAGTGCGCGTTCGACCCACTCGCTGGTGGACTTCTGCCGGCTGCTCATGGTCTGGAGGAGGCGTCGCCATCTGAGCTCCCAGAGCACCGCAAAGATGACCATGCCCAGGCCAGTCAGCAGGGCAAGGAACGACATATTCTGATGACTATCTGACTGTCTGTTCATCGAGGGTGCCCTGACCTGTTCGTTAGCGCGTATCCAGTCTGGCTACTAGTGAGAACACTGATACCTCAACTTTGTCACGCTCTGCTGACTCGAGTATGCCTATTGTACTATCCGCCAGATGAAATTGTATACAGGTCGCAAACAGCAATTGCGTAACATTTCAAACAAGATTGTGCTGCAGACAATAAACGAACCCGGTGCAAGTTTACGCTGCACCGGGTTCGCTCGTTACAGTTTCGTGAATCAGGACCGGAAGAGCTATTCTTCAATCCACATCTCATGCACCTTGCGGTACAGATTGGACCCACTCAAAAGGTCATCCGGAAGCCCATGGATCCGTTCATTGAAGTGGTTGAACCAGTCCCAGTGCATCTGGAAAAGAGTGGGAACTTCTTCCGCAAACAGTTGCTGAACCTGGCTGTAGATCTCGCGCCGGGCTTCTGGATCTACTTCGGCAACACCCTGTTCCAACAAGTCATCCATCTCTTCATTACTGAAATGGGTGAAATTGTTACCACCACCGGTTTGCAGCGTCGCTCGGGCATCTGGCTCACCCTGCGCTCCACCGTAGGTCCAGTTATGCAGGGCCATGTCTCCGCTTCCATCCCGCATCTCTGCGGACGCCGCGGAGACCTCCCGGATGCCTACATCGGCACCGATCGCACTCCAGTACTCAACGGCCATCTCGGCCTGCGGCCGGCGGACCTCGTCACCAACGAATACGAGGCACTCCCACTCGAGTCGCTCACCGTCTCGCTCGCGAATGCCGTCGTCACCCTCTTCCCAACCAGCTTCTTCGAGCAGCTCGATCGCCCGGTCGGGATCATAGTCATACTGCGGCACATCCGGTTCATACCACTCTTCCAGCGAAGGGGCCAGGTTTCCCGTTGCCAGTGTTGCGGCACCCACAAAGATGGTTTCTATGATCTGCTCGCGATCCAGCGCAAACATCAACGCCTGGCGAACCCGACGGTCATCGAACTGCGGCCGAGTGTTGTTCATCGGGAAGTTGTTGACCGCAAGTGCCTCGGTGACATAGCTGGTGAGATGAGGCTCTTCAACCAGTCGAACCTCGTCATCCGTACCGGCAACCCAGATCGAGGTGTCCGCTCCACCAGTCTCGAGCTCGAGCACACGGACAGAACCTTCGGGAACGATCCGGACTTCGAACTCATCAATGTACGGGCGGCCCCGCCAGTGATCCTCGAACGCCTCCACGAGCGTGAAGTCATCCGGGTTCCATTCGACCAGCTGGTACGGGCCGGTTCCGATCGGCTCTCCACTGTGGCCGTCGTAGCCGACATCACTGTGGTAATGCTCCGGGACGATCATGGAGAGCATCCCGCGGCGGAGAAACGAGGAATCCGGCTCGCTCATGTTGATGACGACCGTGTAGTCGTCCGGCATTTCGATCGTGTCAACCGCTTCAAAGTCGGCCGCGCTGATCGCCGCGTTGTCCGGATCCTTGTACCACTCATAGGTGTAGACCACATCTTCAGCGTTGAAATCTTCGCCGTCGTGGAACAGCACACCTTCGCGAAGTTCAATGGTGTACTCGAGACCATCATCGGAGATCTGATAGTCGGTGGCGAGTTCCATTTCAATCTCGAAGTTTTCGTCGACTGCGACCAGTCCGTCGTGAATCTGGGTAATCGCAGTCCAGGCAACCGTCTGGCCAACGTCGTCCGGATGGAGGCTGTCGATGGAGTGATGGCCCATTGCGATCATGCGACCACCATAGCGGTCATCATCAGCAACGTCGTCATCATCATCGACCGGCTCGTCATCGTCGGCAACGTCCACCGGTTCATCGTCGTCCGGATCGTCCGCGACATCGTCTTCATCGTCCGGATCGACGGCAGGTTCGTCGTCGTCAACAGTATCGTCGACAACTTCGTCATCGAACTCACAGGCGGCGATCAGCGATCCGAAGATCGGCATCGAAACGCCGAGGAGCGCCGCACGCTGCATGAGTTGACGACGATTCATCGACGTCGACACCAGCGAGCGAAGGTTTCGACGATCTTCCATTGTTCCTCCTCCAGGGGTGAATACAACCCACATCTGTGACCAGTGGTGGCAGGCGTTTGCTTATTGCGCCTCAAGAGCAACCACCACGACGACATCAGCCGTTGCCAACGTCACAGATGCAATGAAACGACTTATGCGGGCCACCCTAGCAGTGCCGAATCCGGGTGTCAAACTCGGGATGTACTGATGAATGCGGCACTGAACCCCCGAAATCGTAGAAAATATGTGCATGCGCAATTACTGTGTCTGCGCAGTTCGTGTCACCCTCCAAAGGTGACGAGATTCCGGATCGCTTCTCCCTGTTCGCTCTCATCGATCGCGTCGTTGATTCGCTCAAACGGGTAGCGACCGGTGACGAGCTCGTCCAGCTTCAGGCGTTTCGACTTATAGAGCTTGATCAGTCGCGGGATATCTATCGCCAGCCGGGTCGAACCCATCACGCTACCCAGAATGCGTTTGCTCTGAACGACCGCCTCGAAAGGAGACATCTCGATCGTATCCTTCGCGGGCGGCATCCCGACGATGACGAGATTCCCGGCAGTCCGGACCAGGTCCATTGACATCTCCACGGCGCGAGCGCTCCCAACAGTTACGAAAACGTGATCCGCGCCACCATCAGTCAATGAGTCAATCGCCGACGTGACATCTGAGCTGTTCGGATTGAGCCCGTGGGTGGCACCGAATCGTTTCGCAATGGCGAGCTTCGTATCCAGCGTATCGACGGCAATGATCGGCGTCGCACCGGAGATTGCCGCAGCCTGAATCGAGTTCAGCCCGACACCACCCGCGCCGACGACAACGACGCTGCTTCCGGGCTCGGCCCTCGCTGTATTTGTCACTGCGCCAGCGCCGGTAATGACACCGCAGGCAAGCAACGCGGCCGCATCCATCGAGACGCTTTCTGGAATTGGTGCCAGTTGCGATTGATCGACAACTGTGTACTCCGCGAATGCTGCGGTTCGCAGACCGTGCTTGATCGGCTGGCCAGAGGTGGTGAAGAAGCGGCTCGACTCATCGAGGGCGAAAGTTGCGTCGCATACATGCGGATCCCCGGCAACGCAATGCTTGCAGCGTCCACACGATCTCAGCAACGTCACCACTACCCGATCTCCCGGCTTCACGAGGGAGACTCCGTCGCCGATTTCGTCGACAATCCCGGACGCTTCGTGGCCAGCGATGACCGGGACTTCTCCGCCCCACTCACCGCGCACGAGATGAATATCGCTGTGGCAAATTCCGGCAGCGGCGATTCGGACCTTCACCTCACCTGGCCCGGGAGGATCGAGTCGAACGTCTTCAATCACGAGTGGCTTGCCGTACTCATAGCAGACTGCAGCGCGCATTGGGCCCCGATCCTGTGTTGTAGAAGCGGACGTGTCGTCAAATCAATGACGGGCAGGGTAGCAGGGAACCAGTGCAGGGGCTAGCGATTCTTCGAGATCCGGGCGAGCGCATCCAGCGCGGTCAGTCCGTCAGCGAGCATCGGACGGAGTTCGGCCCCGTGGTTGCAGACGTCTCGCCAGCGCCGTGCCCGGTCGAAGTAGCGGCTTGCTGTGCGTTCCGGCAAGACCTGCGGTTCGACCTCGTGCAGGATGTCGTTGAGCGAACGCTCCCAGGTTTCGAGGGGTGGGGAACCAAGAACGATCGCCGCCTCGTAAAGAGCCGCCTTCAGAAGGGTCCCGACGAGACGAACGTTATCGGCGAGCTGGTGATCGGGTTTATCGACGATCCGGGCAAGCAACGTATCGATCCATTGCTCATACTTGGGGAGCCCTTCGAATGCGTGCGTTCGGACCATTTCCACGGTAACCATCGGCAACGATGCGGGCAGGTCACCATGCACAAGGCGGTAGGAACCGGGAAGTGCGGGAATCCAGTCCGGCGGATAACGATCGGCCGAGATCATCATCACCTGCACCTGGCTGACCTGAAACGCCTCGACGTCGATGGAGGAAAACAGCTCCTGAAACCGGATCACGATCGACTGCGCCGGCGTCAGCGGCCCCCGCATCACCGAATCACTCAGGAAGAGATGCACATCGAAATCCGAGAAGTACGGGATGAAATCTCCCTTGACTGCCGACCCTTTGACGATCATCGCTTCCAGATTCTCGCCGATAACCTCCCGCGCGATCATGAGCAGGCGATCAGACAATTCGTCCGCGAATTCGGACGGCATTGGAGGAGTGCGGGTGCTCATGGTAGAGAATCAACTCCCCGGCCCGGGCGCATCATCCCGGCGCGGACTCAAGCAGTTGATGGTCTCAACGGTGACTTCGCCAATGACGGTGGCACCATGGGGCACGTCTCCCGGGATCACGCCGGTGTCGCCCGGCCCGAACGTCACTTTTTCACCGCCGACCGTGAACTCGATCTGGCCGGTCAGAACCGTGGTGACCTGCTCCTGCGGGTGATGATGTTCCGGAAAGACGGAGCCCGGAGCGTACACGTATCGAACCATCGTCTGTCGCTCGCCGTGCAACACCTGGCGCGTAATGCCGGGATAGACTTCTTCTTTCGGGATTTCCGACCAGTTCGTCGGTGCGGGCATCGGTTTGCCTTTCAGGTTGGGTTTGGAACAACAGCTTAGAAGACTTTGCTGATTCTCCCCTCTCCCAGTATTGGGAGAGGGGTCGGGGGTGAGGGCTGCTCTCGTCCTGAAACTCAGGACAGGTGCTTGGATGGTCAGCCAGGCACCCAGCCCGGGATGTCCTCGACTCCTTCGAAAACATCAACTTCCCCGGTTCCAAGCAGTTCGGCGATCTTTCCGGACAGTTCTTCCACGGCGGCCTTCTGGAATCCCATGCCCTGCCAGGCAACATTGCCGGATTGATCGATCAGGAAGACCGTCGGAGTGGCGTCGATCGCATACTCCCGGGAGACTGGATACTCATCGCCTTCCACCAGAATCGGGAAGTTCAACTCCAGTCGCCGGATGAATGAACGGGTGACGTTCGGAGAATCCTGGGCGACGCCCCAGACAGTCAGCCCCTTCTCGGCGTACGCCTGCCGGATCTGCTCCAGCATCCGGAACATCGTCTTGCTGGCTTCGCAGGACGATTTGTAGATACCGATCAAGGCAGGGCCGGACTTGAGTGCGTCGGCGAGATCGTGCTCGGAGCCCTCCGCGGCATCAGGTAGCGTGATAGTGGGAGCGGCGTCTCCAATTGCAACAGTCATATTTGCTGCCTTTCCGTGGCTGCGTCGCTCGTTTTCCGCGGTACTACGCGCGGAACGTCAAACCGGTTACGTCCCGGACTTTTTCCATTTTCGGACCGGCGATCGCATGAGCGCGTTCCCGTCCCTCCTCGATCAACCGCATGACCTCGTCCGGGGAGTCATCGAGCTCAACGATCCGCTCCTGGATAGGCTTGATTCCTTCGACGACGAGTTCGCCGAGTTCTCTCTTGAAGTCCCCGTATCCCTTGCCGGCGAACCGCTCTTCGACCTCGTCCAGGCTGCAACGGGCGAACAGGGAGTAGATGTTCATCAGGTTCGCAACCGCCGGTTTCTCGTTTTCGTCGTAACGGACTTCGGAACCAGAGTCGGTCACCGCCCGGCGAATCTTCTTGCTGATCTGGTCCGGCGTATCCCGAAGCTCGATCCGGCTGCCTTCGTTGGGGTTGCTCTTGCTCATCTTGCTGAACGGATCGTCCAGCGACATGATCCGGGCGCCGAGTTCCTTGATATCCGGCTCGGGCACGACGAAAGTCTCGCCGAATGCCTGGTTGAAGCGGATCGTGATATTCCGGGTTAGTTCCAGATGCTGTTTCTGGTCCTCGCCGACGGGAACCTTCTCGGCATCGTAGAGGACAATATCAGCGGCCTGCAGGACCGGGTACGTAAACAACCCAACGCCGACACGCTCCTGTCCGCCGCTGGACTTCTCCTTGAACTGCGTCATCCGCCGCAATTCGCCGAACATCGCCTGTGTTCCGAGGATCCAGGCAAGTTCGGAATGCTCCCGCACGTCCGACTGCATGAACAGGATCGACCGTTCGGGATCGATTCCGGCAGCGAAGAGAATCTTTGCCATGTCGAGTTTGCGCTCGCGAAGGTCGTCCGCGGTGTACGGGACGGTAATCGCGTGGAGATCGACAACGCAGAAGATACTCTCGTACATATCCTGCTGGTCGACCCAGTTCCGGATCGCACCCAGATAATTGCCGATGTGGGTACCGCCGGTTGGCTGAATTCCGGAAAAGACACGCGGTTTCCTGGTTGCCATTCGGGGCGTCCGTTCCTTCCAGTACTGGTTATTCGCGCGGGTGAGGAACCTGTGCACGGCTCCCGCTGACACGGTACGATGCAGTAATGTCAGCGCGACACATCCTAGCACATCAGCGCGATGCCGGAGAATTCATCGGCCGCTTCGGTATACTCACGAACAGGCAGGGGACAGAACATTCTGGTGGAGCGGAGTCTGGATCCGAGGGAGATGCATCCTTTGAGAGCGGTTTCGACGTACATTAATTCAGCGTGGCCTGCACGATGACAGGCACGATTCAGGATCCGTATGAACGCTGACCTGACAGAGATGTCGGATGAACAGCTTGTTCAGCGGATGAGCCAGGGAGACGTCGACGCGCTGGACGTTCTGTACGACCGTTACGCGCGTGCCGTATTCTCATTTGCGGTCCGGATCGTGCATGATGGCCAGATCGCCGAAGAGATACTTCAGGAAGCGTTCATGCGCTCCTGGCAACAGGCTGGCCGCTTCGAGCTGAATCGCGGAAGCTATCCCAGCTGGCTGTTGAGTATCACGCACAACCTTGCGATCGACGAAGTCCGCAAGATCAAGCGGCGGCCGCAGAAGGCCGACATGGTTGATATCAGCGACGTGCTTCGCAGCGAGGTTGATGAGACTGTCAACATTGAAGAGGCCGCTGAGGCCTCCGAACTCCGCGGGGTGATTCAGAACGCGATGAACCATCTGCCGGAGGCACAACGGAGAACAATTGAGCTCGCGTATTTCGAAGGGCTCTCGCAGCGCGAGATCGCTGCGTTTTTGAACGAACCGCTGGGGACGATCAAGACACGCATGCGGCTCGCTATGCAGAAGTTGAAAGACGTTTTGGCAGAGCAGGAAGGTTTGCGGGACTGATGGATGGCTACGGGGAAGGCCACATCAGTGAGCTCGTTGCTCCATATGTACTCGGAGCACTCGAGCCGGATGAGGTAGAACAGGTTGAATCGCACCTGGAGCAGTGCGCTGCGTGCCGTGAGCTCGTCGAAGAGCAGCGGCAAGTTGTGTCGATGCTGCCGTACCTCGCCGAACCACGCCCCGTTCCGGCTCGTGCTCGAGATCAACTGCTTGCCCGGGTCCGTGAAGAATCCGGTATCGAGGAACCGACGCGCCTCGAACGGTTCAAAACGTTCGTGCTTCCCAGCGGACGTGCCGGCTGGATTGCCGCGGCAAGTGCCGCCGTGATTGCCGGCATCTTCGCGTTCAACAGTTTCCAGATGCAGAGCGAAATGGACAAGCAGGCCGAGGAAGCGTCTGAGGAACGGGCGAACATCGCCGAGATGGTGCAGTCACCGGGTGGTTGGATGACGAGCCTGGAAGGTGGCGCGTCCGGCGCAGGCGGCGGGATCATCGTTGACCCCACTACCAACCGGGCGATCATGGTCGTCGACGGTCTCGAACAGCCTCCGGACGACCACGCATACGTCGTCTGGATGGTCGATAACGACGGCGAACACGTCAACGTTGGCAACCTGATGGTTGATGAGGACGGTCGCGGACAGCTCTACATTACGTCCCCGGGTGCACTCGCCAACTACGACGGCATGGTGATCACCCAGGAAGTGGACGAAACCAACGTTGCCGGCCCAACCGG
>SLMJ01000170.1 GCA_007133615.1 Thermomicrobiaceae bacterium
CAGCTCAGTACCCGGACGTCGCGCTCCGGTCGAAATGACATCATCGGGGGCGATTCCTGTTGTCATCTCGACCGGAGTGAGGCGCTCAACCCCTTTCTGTCCGGAAGCCATCGATGTGAGCGCCGAACGCAGTGGAGAGATCTCGAATGCCGACGAGGATCCCCTTCCAGCTCTCGGATTTCTCCACTCCGCGCGACGTTCAACCGCCTTGCCTTCGACCAGCTCAGTACCCGGACGTCGCGCTCCAGTCGAAATGACAATTTTGGATGAGCGAAGATCACCCGACAATGTCCGCACTGAGATCGCGCCAGTCCGGGTTCAAAGTTCCAATAAGGTTGACCTTCTTCGCCCGCCTCCAGCGCTTGATCTGCTTCTCCCGCTCAAGTGCATGCTCTACCTGGTCAAACCCTTCGAAGTAAACGAGTCGATCGAGTTTGTATCGCTCTGTGAATCCCGGGACGAGTCCAGATCGATGCTCCCACAACCGTCGTGCCAGGTCATTGGTTACGCCGATGTACAGGGTTCCGGTGCGGTTGGTCAGAATGTACACGTAGTACGTCTTCGTCATTACCGATGATCCCCGTAATGTCATCTCGACCGGAGTGAGGCGCTCAACCCGTCTCGTCCCCGGAAGCCATCGATGTGAGCGCCGAACGCAGTGGAGAGATCTCGAATGCCGACGAGGATCCCCTTCCAGCTCTCAGATTTCTCCACTTCGCGCGACGCCCAACGTGTTTGCCTTCGTTCAAGAAAGTACCTGGCCGTCGCGCTCCGGTCAAAACGACAATTCACAAAGAATCATTCAAAAACCAAAATCATAAAACACCGGCCCCAGCACACAGGCGCCCAGGAACACCGTCAGCACGAGGATCGCCAGGATAATGCGGACGACCGGATTCTCCAGCATGAGTAACTCTCCGAACCCGGCAGCGAGCTACCGGCTCAAACGACGCGCCAGGAACAGCCCAACAAATGAAAGCCCGACCATGATCACAACCAGTGTATTCGCCAGATCAAAATCACGCACCTGGACGGCATCGTACACGGCGAGAGGCATCGTCTGTGTCCGGCCGGGAATGCTTCCGGCAACCATGATCGTGGCGCCAAATTCGCCGAACGCCCGCAATGTCCCCAGCACCATCCCGGCGACGATCCCCCGCTTTGCCAGTGGCAGGGTAATCCGCCAGAGGACGGTCAGGCGATTCGCTCCCAGATTCTCGGCGGCATGCTCCAGCGTTTGATCCACATCGCGAATCCCCGCCCTCGCCGCCTGAACCATCAGCGGAATCCCGGCAACCGTCGCGGCCACTACCGCCGCCTGCCAGGTGAACAGGATGTCCAGCCGAAACCACTCCTGCAGCGGGCTGCCCGATCCCAGAACACGCAGCAAACCGTAACCCAATACCGTGGGAGGAAGCACCAGTGGCAACATGACGAGCGTTTCCACAACGATCTGGCCCCGAAACGTCCGCCGGGCAAGCAATACCGACAATCCCAGGCCGATCAGGAAGATTGCCGGGGCGGCAATCAGCATCACCTGTAATGACAGGCGAACCGGGTCCCAGATCACGAATCTCCACCGTCCGGGAACTCAAAGCCGTAATTGGATAAAGTCGATCGTCCTTCATCATTCATTACGAATTCGACAAACGTCCGTGCAGCGTCCTCGTTATCAGTGGACGCCACAATGCCCAGCGTTTGTACGATCGGCTCGTGTTCCTCCTTCGGTATCAGCGTCCAGTGCCCCTCATCAATCGCCAGCGCGAGGGATAGCGCAACAATCGCCACGTCGACGTTGCCAGACTCCGCGTACTGCAAGGTTTCCCGGATGTTCGAACCAAGCACAAGCTCATCCTGGACCGAGTCCCATACTCCGCCGCTTTGAAGTGCCTCCCGACCCGCCACGCCGTACGGCGCATGGTCCGGATTACCGATCGCAATTCGACTGATCTGCGGAGAATCGAGCGAGGAGACATCCGGAAGTGTTCCGATCTCTTCGTCCAGCGACCAAATAACTATCCTGCCGAGTGCGTACGCTTGCACTGTCTCCTCGATAAGCAGACCCTGTGCGTTGAGCTCGTCAACGTACGCTTCATTGGCTGACACATACACGTCAATCGGAGCGCCAGCTTCCACCTGTTGAGCCAGGAGCCCGCTCGAGCCAAACGTGAACTCGACCTCATAATCCGTCTCCTCATTGAATCGCTCTCCGATCTCTTCAAAGGCGGGAATGAGGTCCGAAGCAGCGGCAACCGTGATAACAACTTGATCCCCGGAAGAAGAACCATCATCTGATTCGCGGCTGACACAGCCTGCCATGATCAAAGTGATGACGAGTATCGAAAGCGCTCGTCCAATGGTTGTCCAGTGCATCATGCAAGCTCCGCGATCGTCGTTCCGGTAATCGAAGCGTCGTAGCCGCCGAGCGTTTCGATCTCCCGGCGGTATCCGCGGCCGGTCAGTGTGCCCAGCACAGCCTGCACCGAGCTCTCTTTGAGAAATGCTGCGGGAACGACGAGGTCGTAGCGTTCTTCCTGCAACGGGATGAAGTCGAGACTCGCTGCCCGTGACGAGGCAAGGATTCCGGGGCCGGCATCAGCCAGGCCGTCCCGGACGGCAGCGGCGATATCGGCGTGGGATCGTCGCAGCCGCTCATAGCCGGTCACCCACTCCGCCTGGATACCCGCGGATACCAGGTGATGATCGAGCAATACCCGGCTGCCCGACCCTGCTTCCCGGTTGACGATCGAGACATCGGGTCGAGCCAGATCGTCCACGTCACGGATCCCTTTCGGGTTCCCCGGCTGGATCATCAGCCCTTGTTGCCACTGGGAGAGCGCGACTACCACGACTGGAAAACCAGCGAGCACTTCTCGAATGACCGGCAGGTTGGATTCGCCCGTCGCCTGATCCCAGAGATGCGTCCCGGCGATGTGCGCCTCGCCGGCTCGCAACGCCCGCAGCGCGGCAACACTCCCGGCGTGCAGCCACAGGACTCTCGTTTCCTTTGTCTGGCGATGCACATGCTCGGAGAGTAAGCGGAGGGATGGATCGCATCCAAGAACGAGCACTGTCCGATCAGGCACCTCCGGCTCGACGAACAGATCGACGTCGAGTTGCTCTGGTTCGTCCGGAATCAGCCGACCAACGCCGTCGGCTGGCGCAAAGCGCTCCGAACCGGACATTTCGCTCGCGACCAGCTGATCGCCGACCCGGGCGAGGTGCACCCGGAACTGCTCTGGGAAATGTGCGCCGTCAGTACTGCCTTGCGCGCCGTCTGCTGTTGGGCGTGCCCTGCCCCACTCACCGATTGTGGATGCCGCGCTTGCACGTATCTTCTGGGATATGTCACCCAGCCGGAAAAGCCTCTCGACCGGACAGCCCAGCGCCTGGCTCAACTTCAGCGCAACAACGGTGTTCGGGACGTAGCTACCCGATTCGATCGCGCTTACTGCCTGGCGCGTGATCCCCGCCCGGTCCGCGAGCTCGCCCTGGCTTAGTCCAGTCGCAACCCGGAGCTCCCGAACGCGGCTCTCCAGCTCATCGGCTCCAGTCCGACGTCCCATGTCACGTGCCTTCCAGGTTATGCGTCG
>SLMJ01000396.1 GCA_007133615.1 Thermomicrobiaceae bacterium
GGCGATGCGCCGTGGTATTCATGAACGGGCTCATCCGGACGGCCGCCAATTCGCCTCGACAGGAGCCAGATCGCCATCCCCAGAAGCGCCGCGAAGAACGCGATGATCAGCCCTTCGACAGGAAACGCAATCCGCTCGGCCTCTGGAGCAACTTCAGATGGGGAGAGCCCGATACCGGATATTGCTGCCATCATCAATGGACCAGCCATGATCATCACAGCGAGACGCCCGGCTAGCGCCGGCGCCTGCGCGCCGATTACCTGGGCCGTGGTCCGCAACCAGCCCCGACTGTCCCGGACCTGAGCGTCGATGATCTTCAACGCAAGTTCAGCCCCGAGCGCGAGCCCGAAGAGGCTGATCAGAGCCGCCGTAAAGACCCAGCGAAGGCTTTCGATCCCCACGAGTCCGGATTCCGCCAATGTCGGGACGATCAAGATGACGATGATGTTGGCGAAGACGGGTTGCAGCGGGGAAAGTCCGAAAATCGATGCGCCGCCGAGCAGGAACCGGATAGCATCGCGCATGATCGGCGTGCCGGCCAGGCTCCGCAGGAGAAACACCCCGATGACGGCAAAAACCAGCGTTGCCGCGAGGATCCCGAGCAAGTAGCCGACCACATCGAGATAACTGAGCCAGGGATGTCCCTGAAATGCCCGCTGCCATTCGGTGCCGGAAAAAAGCACGCTCCGGGGGATGGCTATTGCGACGAGGATGAGCGTCAGGGAGATCGCCGCTATCCAGTTCCAGAGGCGAACGTTCAACTGCCTGGACCCTTCCCCTGCGTTCCCGATACGATCGTCGAGTACCGTCGCAGGCAGCCTATCAGAAACCAGAAGCTGATGCTGTCCGGGCAATTCCGCTATCTGTCGTCAAACGTCGGCGAGTCTGCACTTCCCCAAAGTGCTCCGAAAGGTTCCTCCACGGGCGGCTCACCAGCAAGTGTCTCCCGGATCAGTTGCTCGACCTCGTCAAGCGTCATGCTGCTGTCGTAGCCGGTCGTGACAACGTCACCGGCCTGGATCTCTCGTGCTCGTTGCAGATCGAACGCCCAGGCATCCGGCAACATCTCGCTGTCAGGCGCCTGGAACAGAAAGAAAAGGTAGCGATCACCCGGACTGAGATCAGGAGCTATTCCGTAGAGTTGCTCGTAGCCATGGAGCTCCCCGCCAGGCGCCCGGATCCGGATTGACTCTGCAGGTTCTCCGTGAAACTGATTCTCGACCTCGATCTCGTAATCATTCATGATCTCCAGGCAGTTGCGGAATCGACTCGTTAGATGCAGATTGCCGGGCTCTGCCCAGGCCGGACCGAAGTCATTTGTTACCGTGCCAACCACAATGCGCGCGGAACTCCATGCCAGATCCTCAACCCGCGGGTTTGGTTCCACATCAAAATCTACGTAGACAGAGCACGGCGTGCCGGCGATCGGTTCCCGGTCCGCATCATGCTCGACGTGAATCGGCGCTTCATCGTCGGTCACATTGCGGGTACCTCGGATGTGCGATTGCCGGCCAAGCACATCGCGAATCCGTTCGTCGATTGCAGCTAGGTCCAGTACCTCGAAATCGTCCAGTCCTGCATCGCCGTGCACCTGATCGTCTTCACTGATCTGCCAGACGCGATTGCCGATGGCGAGCCAGGCATCCGGGAGAACCTCACTTTCCGGGGCGTCTCGCAGAAACATCAACAGGCGATTACCAGGCTTCAGCTCCGGTGCTGTATCGGTCTGTTGCTTGTACCCGTCCAGTTCCCCGCCGCGCACACGAACTCGCAGTGGGTCAACTTCATTTCCACGATAGTGGGTTTCGATCTCGACCTCATAGTCAGTCATGATCTGCAGGCATTCCCCGGGGCGTCCGGAATGAACGGGGTCCGGCTCCATCCAGGCTGGACCAGGTTCTTCAACCACGGTGCCCACCAGCACCTGCTGTGATTTCCAGGCAAGGTCTTCGAACGGCTCGCTCGGAGCCGGGTCAGTCATCTCGCCCCAGGAACAGGGGTCCGCATCGAGTGATTCGCGAGACGCTTCCAGTGTTGCGGCGGAAGACGGCTCCAGAGCCGCGGTCGGTTTACCGGAGGTCGCATCGGACACGTCCGTGTCAGGCTGCTCCCGTTCGCTACAGCCCGCAGCGACAAGAAGCAGGATTACGGGTACGATTATGTATACAGACAGTTGACCGGCCAACGCATCCTCGGATCATTCCTGCTTGCATTCGACTGTTAGTATGACGTCCATTCGCAACGCGAAGTTCCATGCCGGTCCAGACCGCAAGTAGTGGTAATAGAACGGGTACGAAACGATGGCAACGAGGTGATGTTTCGATGAGCGAGCAAACGTCGGATTCGGCAGAGCAGCCAGCAGACCAACCAGACCAGACGGAGGAACAACATCGTCGACGATGGCCTGCCTATCTGTTTCGCGGCGTGCTGCTCGTTGGTCTGCTTGTCTTCGTTGCGATTCTAATGACCAGTCCACCTGACCGCGGGGATCAACCGGGATGGATAGACGCGGCTGAGATGCTCGAACCCCGTGGCGAAGGCAGCGCAGCGGTCGGGGTGCGTGAGTCCGGCTGCGATGATCCTCCCTGTGACGTGATCGTTGTCGTCGGCGGATTCGAACCAGTCTTCAGCACCTCGAGCCGCGTTGAAGCATATGTTGTCGACGAAGACCGCTGGATCGAGCTTCCTGATCTCCCATCACCCCGACATCACCCTGCGGCGGCAGCCCTGGAAGATGGAACGATTGTCGTGACCGGTGGAACCGACGGCATTATGGGTTGGGATCCGGAGGACAACGCCTGGGCCCTGGCACCCGATGCTGATGAATGGACCGCTCTCGACCCTCTCCCGGAACCTCGCTGGGGACATCGCCTCCTCGCAATGGATAATCAGCTCATCCTGATCGGTGGTCACGGCGGCGAGGACACACTGCTTTGGACATTCGAAGACGGCTGGCAACGCGGGGCGCCGATTCCGGAGCCAAGAGATCACCTCGGTGCGGTCGTTGTCGATGACGAGATCTGGGTCGTCGGTGGCCGGCACGACGATATCAAGCACACAGTTGACCTGTACGAACCGGCGACTGACTCCTGGCGTGACGGACCAAACCTTCCGGCCGCAACAAGCGGTGCGGCGATCGGTCTCATCGACCGGTGGCTCGTGCTCGTTGCCGGAGAAGACGATTCGGTTATCGGTGGGGGGATGGTCCGGAACTCCTGGATGCTCGACGTAGATGAACCAAAACCGGGCTGGATCCCGATGACCGAGCCGCCGGAGGATATGCACGGCGCCGGGGATGCTGTCGTCGGCGAAGGAGATGACGCCCGGCTATTCGTCCTCGGCGGATCGGGACGGCACGGCGCCTTTTCTCCACTTTCCTGGAGTGATCGGGTGATGGTGCTGGAAGACCCGCAACCGCACGAGGACTACCAGGTACAGGAAGTCGACGACGAAGGCTAATCGTCCGCTCGTCGACTAACGCTGAGCACCCTCAAGAATCAACTGTCTGGTGTGCTCGATCACCCATTCCGGGTCAACATCGATCTGAGCTATACCGGATTCCTTCGCGGCCCGGGCGACGGCCCC
>SLMJ01000374.1 GCA_007133615.1 Thermomicrobiaceae bacterium
AGCTCGGACCGGGAGACATCGCGCTGCGCGTTCGATGACAGCATCTCGTAAGCTGCGTCGACATCGCGATCGCGAACGGTCTCAATGTATTGCTGAACAGCGAACTCCGGTGTTCCGGCTGCGTAGGTTTCAGGTTCATCGGAAGCCGCAAACAATGCGATCGCCACGGACACCGCCGACAACAGGATTATCGCGCCCGCGATGAAGATCAGTGAACGAACTGGTCCAGACATGATTGGTGCTTTCTGCAGACGTGAGACGGGGGTCGTAGATCTGTTCCTGCGGGCTGATGAACCGGTCTACCCGTTAGAAACAGCCAGTTGACAAGTGGTTATTGAGCGTTGCGGGTAAAGATTTGAAGAAGGCTATCAAAGTTGCAACGGCTGTAGGACGGGCTGCCGCATTATGATCAGAGGTCAATTCTTCGGCTGGGACACCTCACCGAAAACGGCTTCCGGCTGGTCAGCTGCTACACGTTGACCACATACGTCCCGGCGATGCGGTCGTGCCAGGCGCGTTTGTCCTTGTCGATTGCGATCCAGAGGAATCCGAGGTAGCAGGGGATGGTGCTGACGATGTAGCCGAGGATTCGTAGAATTGCCCGGCCCCAGCCGATGCCGTTGGGGTTGCCGTCTCGACCGACGATCCGCATCCCCAGCATGATCTTGCCTGGCGTGCCTCCCATGACTGCCCAGAAGGCGACGTAGTAGACCAGGGAGATCAGTCCACTCGCGAGATAGGCAACATCCAGTATCTCCAGGTTCGTCAGACCCAGCGCGATGCCGGTGCTCATTCCGATGATGAGTGAGGTCAGCGTTATGAAGATCCAGTCGATGATGTAAGCGATCATTCGAGCGACGAATCCGGCGAACACGACGTCTCGCTCGGATTGTCGAACTTCACCGTAGCTCACCTGTTCAGACATTTGCATCTCCGGAGGATTCGCGGTTCACGCAATACATTGGTGATGGTAAAGGATTGCGTCGCGCTCCGGTATCACCAGTTTGTCCCGGATGGATCAGGCATATCGGCCGTGAGAATGGGATACTCGGTCAGCCGCTCTGGGCGTTCTCCGCCGGCTCGTCGACCGGTTCCGTGTGCTCGGGGTCGGGTTCGTCGTTATCCTCTGGCTCGGGCGGCTCAGGGAGATCGAGCAAGGTTCGGGCATCTCCGTAGCGATCGTCACTGCCGAGAATGACGGTGACAATCGTTGTGTCGCCGTGACGGGACGCAACGATCAGGCATTCTCCGGCCTCGACCGTCGTGCCGGTCTTGATTCCATAGATGTCTTCATGAACAAGCAGCTCGTTGGTGTTATCTACGGTGAGCACGCGAGCGTTCGGGCCACCAACCTTGATGTTTGCCCGATGCATCGCGACGATGGTCGACAGCGACGGGCTCTCAAGCACCGCTGCTGCCGCAATGGCCATCTCCCGAGCGGTCACACGCTGCTCTTCGTGGTCATGACCGGCGGCATGCCGAAGCGTGGTGTCTTCCAGTCCCATTTCAACCGCGATCTCGTTCATTTCCCGGATGAAACGGTCCTCGTTCGATTCATCCTCGGCCCCATCGATTCTTGCCCCGATGGTCCGGGAGAGGGTATTGGCGGCGTCGTTTCCGGATGGAAGCATGAGCCCAACGAGCAGATCATGGACGGTAACGCGGTCACCTGCTTCGAGGCCCATCGCGGACTCGGCAACTGGATCAACCACGTCCGATTCGGCGACTTCGAAGACCTCTTCAGGCGACGCATAATCGAGCACAACAAGAGCGGTGAAGATCTTTGCGGTGCTTGCCGGTTGAAGCGGCAGTAGCGCCTCCTGCTCGAACAGCACGGTATCAGAGGCAGGATGGATCATGAATGCCGAGCGGGCAGTCAGCTCAATGTCCGGATCCACTTCTGGCAAGGGGTCGGGTTCGGGCGTCGGGGTCGCGACCGGGGTCAGGTTGTTGAGCGTTGCCACATTGTCTGGGGGATCATCGTCGTTCTGAAACAGTTCGAGGTCGGTCAGATCCGCCAGGCTACGATCGGTCATTGCCAGGAACAGCGTTCCCAGCGCGAGCAAGAGGGACAGACCGAGAAATGTGAAACCGACCCATCCAGATCGCCCTCGGTGCCGGTTCGGCGTCAAATGTCGCTCCTCGAGTCAGCCGGTGCACGGGCGTTCAGAACCACACCAGCATACATTGTACCGATTTCACGGTCGAGGAAAGCCAGGTCAATCGTCGGATTCGGCTCCGGCGTCATCGTTGACGCCGGATTCACGGTGGATGGCAACCGTTACCGGTAGCTCTACCAGAACCGAGGTTCCACCGCCCGGTATGCTCTGGATGTCGATCTCCCCGCCGATCTGCATCACCCGCTCGCGCATGGTAGTCAGGCCGTAGTGACCCTGCTCGCCGATCGATTGCGCCGTATTAAACCCATTTCCGTTGTCGCTGACACGAATCTGGAGCGCACCGTGATCCACAGTCAGCTCCACGGTGAGTTCCCTGCACGCTGCGTGCTTGGTCGCGTTGGAGATTGCCTCCTGAACTACGCGGAACAAGGCGGTTTCGACTCTCGCGGAGAGCGGTGGGAGCGTTGGGGGGAGGGTAGTTGTTACCGTGAAGTCGTTGTCATCGCGCACCTCGGCAACCAGGTTGGTCACTGCCTCGAGCAAGGTGCGTCCTTCCAGTGGGGCCGCCCTGAGATCGCGAACCGAACGACGAGCCTCGTCCAGGCTGCTTCGTGAGAGCTCGAGCGCTCGCTCGATCCAGGGCCGGTGGATGTCGTCCTCGTTGGGAACGCTGAGGTCCAGTCGCTCAAGACAGAGGATGATGCCAACGAGTCCCTGGGCCAGGGTGTCGTGGATCTCCCGGGCCAGCCGGGCGCGTTCCTCCGCAACGGCAACGTTCTGTGCCTCGCGGTAGAGCCGGGCATGTTCGATTGCGATCGCAGCCTGACTGGCGATCGTCCGCAGCATTCGAGCATCCGGGTCTCGATAGTCGTGCTCGGCATAACTCTGGGCGCTGACTATGCCAATGACCTGCTGGCCACGCATCAGCGGGGCGGCCAGAACGCTGCGAGCCTGCTTCTCCCGGTTGCCGAACCGGTTGGCTTGCGGGTACTCGGGGTGCCGGGTGACGTCTCGCTGGATGAACATCTCGCCGTTTTCCAGCGGGCCACGCAGGATCGGGCTCAGCGGGAGTCCCCGGCGTGGGGGAAAGCGCTTGCTGTCGTCAACGATGAACTCGAAGTCATGCAGGCCGTCTGGTCTTGCCAGCGCAACAAGGAACGAATCGGCCGGCATCAGCCGGGCGACTTCTTCATAGAGTGTCTGGAAGACCTGTTCCAGATCCAGACTGGAAGAAACGAGCTGAGAAACCCGGTGCAGTGCTCCCAGTTCATCGATCTGTTGATGCGCTTGCTGGAATAGCCGGGCGTTTTCAATGGCGCTTGCGGCCTGATCGGCGAAGAGCGACAGAATTGACGCATCCTGCTCGGTAAAGGCTTCAACCGTGGTCGATGTGCCGGTGATCACGCCGATCGGACGATCTCTCGAAACGAGCGGGACGATCAACAGTGAGCGGCTATCGGAGACGTTGAGGTAATGACGGTTTACGCGGGGATCGTACCGGATATCGTCTACCCGCTGCGGCTGACGCGCCTCCACCGCGACTCCACTGAGAGAGGAATCGGTCGGCAGCAGGGTCGACCGCATGAAGAGGTCTTCCTTGCCGGTACCGGCGATGAATTGCAAGTTGCCTTCGTCGGTCAGCATGCGGATCAGGACGCCGTCTGCGCCGATAAGGCTTCTGGCCTCATCGGCAATCAATTGCAGCGTCCGGTCCAGATCGAGATCGCTCACCAGTGCGGAGCTGACCTTCTGCAGACTCATTAGCCGGGCTTCGCCTTCGCGGTGACGGTCGACCTCCTGCTCCAGCCGGCCCATCACCATGGTGACGGAACGCTCGGAGAGAAACTCGATTGCCATGCGCGTGTAGGCGCTTGTCAGATCATAGAGTACTGGATGATCGGCCCCGTCCCGCTCACAGAGCACCTGGACGGTGACATCCTGGACGATAAACATTGACTTGATCAACGGGCTAATCGCAAAAAGTTCGGCGCGCCAGAGTGAGTCCATTCCGGACAGGTAGTCCTCCAGCGGAGTGAACTGATCATGGTTGATCGCATCAATGAGCGCTGTAACGTAGTGCTGGATACTGGCATAGACATCTGTATCGGACAGGTCCCAGCTTTCGGCGAGCACGCTGGAGACCCGCGGCTCGGCGTTCGCGGTGATCAGCTCAACAACGGCAGCGGCGTCCGTGATATGCGGCGTGGTGCGGCCGATCTTTTCCCTCATGCTGTCTACAGGCGCTACCTGCCTGGGTTCGGACTGGGGTCGTCCCGGAACACACGTTCGTATGCAAGGTCACCATGATAAATGCTTTGTGCAAGTCCCCGCCAGCAGGGCGGGGACCACGCGCCGTTTTCAGGTCTACTCCTGGACGATCGGCGATTCACCCAGCGTGAGTGAGATCTCGATTTCGCTGCCATCCCGGTTGATCTGCAACGTCACCTCGTCTCCAGGCTCGTAGTCTTCGAGTTCGCCCTGGAGTTGCTGGACCGTCTCGATTTCAGTTCCGTTCATTCCCTGCAGAATATCACTCCGCTGCACATCTGCTTCATCCGCTGGCGAGCCAGGCGCGACCTCGACGATCAGGATGCCGCGATCTGCTGGCAGATTGTGTTGCTGGGCAAGCGCTGGCGAAAGGTCGAGGCCGGTGATACCGATGAATGGCTGCGGTTCTTGCTCGACGACCTGCTGGACGAATTGCCGTGCAGTATCAACACCGACGGCGAAACCAATACCTTCGGCCTGCTGGATCCGCGCGGTGTTGATGCCGACGACCTCTCCATTGAGGTTGATCAGTGGGCCGCCCGAGTTGCCGGGATTGATCGCTGCATCGGTCTGCACCAGATTCTCCATCGGCGGCATTCCCTGACCAACTTCGATCGTCCGGCCAAGTGCACTCACAACCCCGGTCGTGACCGTTGGTCCACCCGGAAGCCCCAGGGCGTTCCCGATAGCCACGACGCTCTGGCCGATCCGCAGATTGTCGCTCTGGCCGAGTTCCGCGACCGGGAGTTCGTCGTCTGTTGCGATGTCGACGATCGCCAGATCACGTTCTGGTGAGCGCCCGACCACCGTACCTTCAAACGAACGACCGTCCGGCAGCACGACATCAATTGTTCGCGCACCGGCAATAACGTGGTTGTTGGTCAGCACGAAGCCTTCCTGGTCAATAATCACGCCGGAACCGACGCCTTCCTGCTCTTCAGGCATTCCGAATGGTCCGGTTGCTTCAACCTGCACCGAAAGGAAGACGACTGCCGGCTTGACGTCCTGGACGGCGAGTTCAATGTCCGATGGCTCGTCGGCTGGCCCTGTTTCACCGTTATCTACGTCGGCGTCGTCAGTTGTGACATCGATGTCGATCCCGTTGTCGTCTGCGTCGTCGTTTTCCGCTGCGGTCGTTTCAACATCCGTGTCATCAGTGACGCTGGCTGGCGTTTCAGCATCGTCAACGCCGTCGTCATCAGACGTTGTAAGTCCGGACGAGCATGCGCCAAGAACCAGGGCCAGAGTGGCGATCATCGCAATAATGCGGACGTACCTGCTCCACAGAATCCCGTCCAAGGTATTCCTTCTTTCAGTTGGTTTCGGGCAAATGCCGGGCTCCGGTCGAGTCGTTACTCAGAGGGAATTGCCGCAAACATCGCGCCTCGGATTCGGGACAGCGAGCCGGTTGCGCGGGATCCGGTTACGAGGCGAGAATGGAAATGTCGGACGAGCACAGGTCTGCGGATAGTCCGAATGCTCGTCCGACTGCGAGGAGGTTGATAACAGGTCAACGGCACCAGGTGTTGACCTGTTCAGCTGTGTGCAGGTGCACGAACCTCCCTGAACCCGGCGGGCGGATCGCTCAATATGAGTGATCCGTCCCGCCCGCTCAGCGTAGCGTATCTAGTGGTCGAGAATCTGGTAGTGGTCGTAATCCCGGACGAAGATGTTCCATGACGGAACGAAATCTCCGTCGCTGTTCTCCGGGAGTCCTTGCACCCACGGCTTCATCAACCCGTATGCCCACGGGTTGTAGATGTAGATCGCCGCGCCCTGTTCGATCTGAATCTCGTTGGCGCGGTAGTACATGTCCCAGCGGGCATCTTCGTCTTCTTCACCGCGGGCATCGGCTACGAGCTGGTCAAACTCCTCGTCGGACCAGGCGTGCCGGTTTCCATCCGGGAACCCGGAGTACCACACCTGATACAGGGTGTTGTTCGGGTCTGGATAGTCGTTGTACCAGCGAACCCACATGAACTGAATGCGGTGTTCCCACATGCGTTCGTAGGTTTCGACCGGCTCACCGATCTCGTGCTCGATCTCCATGTTCAAATTCTGGCGAAGCATCTCGATGATTGCTTCGGCTGCCGCTCGCGGAGCATCACCTTCTTCGCGGTGGGTGAGGGTGATCTCGGGCCAGTTCTGGCCACCTTCATACGGAGTCCCCTCCAGCAATGCCATAGCTTTGTCCGGATCAAACTCAGTGTATTCAGCATAGTCGTTATCATCGTAGCCCGGTGCTCCAGGAGGTTGGAACGTATAGGCAGGTGTCGCAAGTCCGCGCAGCACCTGGTCGACGATCGCATCCCGATCGATCGCGTGACTGATCGCGAGGCGAACTTCAGGAACGTCGAACGGCTCGAAGTTGGGATCAGGCACCAGATACCAGGTGCCGGTAAGGTTGTACCGTTTCATCTGTTCGGAGAGGTCCGGGTCGCTTTCAACACGCTCGAGCTGACCGAGTTGGCCGCGCCAGTGCCAGTCGATTTCATCGTTCTCGAATGCGAGCTGTGATGCATCGCTACCGATAATCGGTCGAACGACACGCTCCAGCGTGATGTTGTCGGAGTCCCAGTAGTTCTCGTTGCGGATCATGTCGACGGTAACGTCGTGATCCCATCGTTCAAGCGTCCATGGTCCATTGGTGACGATGTTTTCGGCTTCGGTCCACTGATCACCATGCTCTTCGACCGACGGCCGGTGCGATGGTGCTGCGGCGAAGTAGGTCACAACGGTTGGAAGATAGGCGCGAGCGCCTTCGCAGACGATCTCCAGCGTGTAGTCATCGACTGCACGGACCCCGACCTCTTCCTCGTCGTCGATATCGCCGATGTTGTAGGCCTCGGCGTTGAGGATGTCGTAGAGGAACCCGGCATATGGAGCGCCGGTCTCCGGGTTTAACTGCCGCTTGTAGGAATACTCGTAGTCATGGGCAGTGACCGGGTCGCCGTTGCTCCAGCCGGAATCTTCCCGAATGTGGAAGATCCAGGTAACGGAGTCGTCGGTTTCCCAGCTTTCGGCGATATCGGGCACGACTTCGAGATCAGTGTCGAACTTGCCGAGCATTCCCCAGAGCTGTGACTCGCCGCCACAGTAGAGGTCCTTGTTGAAGTCGTGGCTCTGTGGATCGCGCTCGAAGTTGGTCACGAAGAGCTGCTCGGCGGCGAGATCGCCGGACGGCTCATCAGCCTCGTCTTCGTCATCTTCCTCGTCTGGTTCCTCGACGTCTTCATCGTCGGGATCATCCTCGGGTTCGTCTTCTTCATCATCGTCGGGTTCTTCGGCCATGTCGTCATCGGGATCCTCGGCTGCGGCTTCTTCCTCCTCGTCGTCCTCGCAGGCAGCGAGCAACGAGAGAGCAGCGATCGATCCGGTGGTTGCCCCTGCCAGTTTCATGAAGGCGCGGCGATCCATATTGATCGATTCCATGCGCCTGCGGAACAGATCCAGCTGACTGGCGGACTCCCACCAATTTCGGTTGGCCATGGTTGGCACTCCTCCTCAGACCGCACCACATACCGCGGTCTGCGTACACAAACTGAGTTACGTGAAACCCCAGCGCTCCGTGAGCGCCTCAGGACAATTGACAGTTCGTGCCAGGCAGACTCCTTTCGCAAACCCGACGGGGGTCTGTTATCGCCTGCCGGAACGCGGGTCGAGCGCGTCACGCAGGCCGTCACCGAAGAACGTGAACGACATCATCACCAGCGCGATGGCCAGTGCCGGGAAAAGCGAAAGGAACCAGTAGGAGTTGATGTATTGCTGGTTGTCACCAACCATGCCGCCCCAGCTTGGCATTGGCGGGGCAATTCCGACCCCGACGAAGCTCAGCGCGGCTTCGGTGAATATCGCGAGCGGAACGCCGAAGGTGATCGTCACGATGATCGGCGTGAGCGCGTTCGGCAGGATGTGCTTTGTGACGATACGCCACGGGCCTGCACCCGCAGCATGGGCTGATACGACATAGTCTTTTTCACGAAGGGAGAGGAACTCTGCCCGGACGACCCTGGCAAGGATTACCCAACCGGTGATCCCGATCGCAATGAAGATGTTCTGAAGCCCCCGCCCGAGCATCGCCATGATCAGGATGACGAAGAGCAACTGGGGGAATGCGTACATGACGTCAACGAATCGCATAAGCAGGTTGTCGACTTTGCCACCGGCATATCCGGCGACGGCACCGATCGGCAATGCGATTGCCAGAATGATTAGCTGGGCACCGAGTCCAACGAGCATCGAGACCCGGGCTCCGTAGATCATCCGGCTGAACATGTCCCGGCCGACGTTATCGGTTCCCAGCCACCACTCCGAGCTCGGAGACTGGAATGTCGACCCGAGATGCTGATCTCGATAATCATATGGCGCGATCAGCGGGGCAAATATCGCCATCAGAACGATGGCGATGATTACGAGCATCCCGAACAGGGCAAGACGGTTGGCGATGAGCCTGCTGAAGGCGTCTCGCCAAAGCGTGCGATGTGGTCGGGTCGCATGGAGGAGGGCGTCTGCCCTTGCCTCTTTCGCCGGCGCTCCGGTTGCAGCGGAAGCCGGATCCGCCCGGCGGTTACGAAGTACACCCATCAGAGTAAATCCCCTCAGCTCAGCCGGATGCGCGGATCAACGACGCCGTACAGCACGTCGACGAAGATGTTCATTACAGCCAGGAAGACGCCGTAGAGAAGAATGACTGCCATGATCATCGGGTAGTCACGCGAGAGCATGCTCTCAACGAAAAATCGCCCCATTCCCGGAACTCGGAAGACAGCTTCGACAAAGAACGACCCGGTTGCGATCGCCGCGAACATCGGCCCGGCGATCGTCAGCGGCGGGATCAATCCGTTTTTCAGCGCGTGGCCAATGACGACCCGGTGATGAGCGAGGCCCTTTGCCTGTGCGGTGCGGATGAAGTCCTGATTGAGCACTTCGATCATAGCCGAACGGGTGTAACGGGCCAGGATTCCGAGTGGCTGCAAGCCCAGTGCGATTGTCGGAAGTATCCAGTCCACCGGGCCGGTCCACCCTCCGGTTCTCGGGATGATGTGGAAGCCGATCACGTTGGGTAAGAGCAGGACCACGGTGACGATGAGGAAGATCGCAATGACGAAGTTGGGGAAGGATACGCCAAGCACCGCGACAAAACTCGCGACGTAGTCGATGAATCCGTTCCTGCGAACAGCCGCCATGATTCCAAGAGGCACCCCGACGAAAACGGCGAATGCCATCGCCATTGCGCCAAGGTGGAGTGAGACCGGGAAGGTCGATTTCAGAATGTCGGTGACTTGTCGTGTGCGATAGACGTAGGACGTGCCGAAGTCGAGCCGGGCGGCCTTCCAGACAAAGATCACGTACTGCTCGTGAAGCGGCCGGTGCAGGCCGTACTGCCGCATCAGGTTCTCCTGCGCGGCGGGCGGAAGCGGGTTCGCGTTCGCCGCGGTCGGCTGTAACGGGCTTCCGGGCGTAGCATGCATCACCAGGAAGGTGATCAACGAGATAGCCAGGAGCGTCGGCACCAGCCAGAAAAGCCGGCGCAGGACAAACTGGGACATGATATACCCCTCGCACATCGCCATAGTAGCTGTGGTGCGCAGCTACGAGCCGCTATGGGCTACTGGCGAAACCAAACCTGCCGATTCAGAGGACCCACCTGGTGTTAGTTCTGAGTTTCGAGATCATTTTTCGGGCGAACGAGCGTAAGATAGCATACGGTGTTGCTCGTTGTCTACTATGACGATGAAATGACTATCAGGAGTAGCAAAATCTGGGCATAAGATGCAGATGGCGGGAGTTGGAACGTCGTTATTGACAGAATACAGTTACTATTGATCCGTTACGTGACCCGGGAGCGGCGAGTGGACAGGTTCGAACGGTCGCTCAAGAGACTCGCCCTGGCGGGTGGTGCCAGGGCGAATGCGGTCTCTTCGGGAATGTCGGGAGCGTCAGTCTGCTGATGCGCCAGCCTTTTCGGCCTGTTTCTTTTTCTTCTCCATGATGTTTGTGGAGTGGCCGGGATCCAGCCGGGCGGATGGATCCATGTATGTCACTGCATGATTCACCGCAATGACAGCCTCACCGGCGCCTGTTGCAATGAGCTTGAACTTGGCCGGATGAGTCACAATATCGCCGGCGCCAAATACACCCGGGATCCCGGTCGCCATTGTCAAGGGATCGACGACGATCGTGTTGCGCTCGATCGTGAGATCCCACGATTTCAGCGGCCCCAGGTCGGCCACGAACCCGATCGCGATGATCATCTCCTGAGCGGGAACGACGTGCTCTTCCTGAGTCCTGCTCTGGTGGAAATGAACTTCTTCCAGATGACCGTTTCCACGGACCTCTTTGACCTCATAGAAGGGATAGTAGAGATCGACCGAGGATTCTTCGAGCTTCTGCACCGAGCTCTCATGTGCCCGGAACTTGCTTCGGTGAATCAGCGTGACGTGCCGGGCCATCGGCTCTAGCGTCAGTGCCCAGTCGACCGCAGAGTCGCCGCCACCGACGATGACAACGTCTTTATCCTGAAATCGGTCCAGTCCACGAACAAAATACTGGATTCCGTGACCCTCCAGGTCGGCGACTCCCGGGGCATCCAGGCGTTTTGGTTCGAACGCGCCCACGCCGGCACAGATCAACGCGGTCCGGCTCCAGTGCTCCGCTTTGTTCGTGACCAGCCGCAGTAGATTCTCATCTTCCAGGTGTTCGAGCACCTGGATATCTTCGCCGAGGAATGGCTCGGCGCCGGTAGAAAGCCCCTGCTCAACGGCATGCTTCACGTAATCCTTGGCCAGGATCTGGGGGTAGCCGGCGATGTCGTAAATGTACTTTTCCGGATAGACCGCGACCAGTTGACCGCCAAGTTCGTCGAGACTGTCGATGATTTTGGTGCGCAGCCCGCGCATACCTGCGTAGAATGCCGCGAAGAGTCCGACGGGTCCGCCGCCAATAATAGTGATGTCGTAGATATCTCGATGCTCGGTCACGAATTCGCGCTCCATCGTCTGTTGAAAGCGTTCGTTTCGGATGCTATCGGCCCCTGATGCGAATGGAATTCATCCAATTCGCCACCCGTGATTATACTTGCTGGCTCAAGCTGTACAGCCGAATGCATCTGACCATATTTATGCCACGGTACATTGATCGCCCCATCCGAAGAACTACGTAGTTCCTGCTCCGAACCGTGGGACTTGCCGGATCTTGACAATATGGTTACCCTTTCAACGTTATTGAGCACAGGGTGTGCGCCCGGTTGCCAGCCACCGGCAACGATTTGATTCCTGTGAGCGGGAGGAAAAATCGAAAACACGACAGCCGATCGGCAATACGCAGTGTCCGCGTCCAGGCTGCGTCTATCTGCATTCGACTGTGACCGGTGGGGCCCGGATCCGGAATTCGTGGAGGAGAACGAGATGCAACGGTCATTGCGAACATGGCTGTTTCTCCCGGTGCTGCTGTCGCTGGCACTGGTAGTTGCAGCGTGTGAAGCTGATGACGACGATGCCGATGACGTTGCTGAGACTGATGACGTCGAGATGGTGGATGACACCGACGACGCAGTCGAAGAGGACGATACGGCAGCCGTCGATGATGAAGATGATGCCGCAACTGATGACGAAGAAGCCGTCGTCGATGACGAAGACGACGATGCAGTAGCCGAAGAAGACGATACCGCTGACGATGCAGAGGAAATGGAACCGGGAGAATACCCGGACGTCAATGAACTGCTCGACGGCCCGGTTGTCTTCGGTGACTTCAACTGGGACAGCGCAATGTTCCACAACCGCGTTGTTCAGTACATTGTCGAAGAAGGATATGGGCACGAAACTGATGTCATTCCGGGTTCCACGCTGCCGATTCTGCAGGGCCTGGAAGATAACGACATCCATGCTGTGACCGAGATGTGGGTCCAGAACATGCCCGAGTGGTACCACGAGGAAGTGGAAGCTGGAACCTACGTTGACCTCGGCGCAAACTACGTTGGTGCCGTCCAGGGCTGGTTCGTCCCGACCTATGTCATCGAGGGTGACGAGGAGCGTGGAATCGAACCGATGGCGCCGGATCTGAGCCACGTGGACGACCTGGCCGATGTCTGGGACGTCTTCGAGGACGAGGAGGATTCGTCCAAGGGCCGGGTCTATAACGGTGTCGGTGGCTGGGAAGCAACCGAGATCAACGACGTCCGGCTCCGCAGCTATGGCCTGGATGAGTACTACAATTCATTCCTGCCGGGTTCCGAAGCCGCTCTGTTCGCTTCGCTGGCTCGTGAATACGAACGCGGTGAGGCATGGATCGGCTATCTCTGGACACCGAGCTGGCCGTTTGCTCAGTATGACCTGACGCTCATCGAAGAACCCGAATACACCGAAGAGTGCTGGGAAGAAGTCTCGGCGGCTGCTCAGGAAGAAGGCGCCGTTGATGAAGCCTGCGGATTCCCGGAAGTCGACGTGAACGTCGTGGTCAGCACCGAACTCGACGAGCACGCCCCGCACCTGGTCGAGCTTCTCTCGAACTACGAGAGCAATATGGAGCTGACCAACGCGGCGCTGCTCTACATCAGCGAAAACGATGCCACTCCGGAGGAAGCTGCCGAATGGTGGCTGGTCGAGTATGAAGACGTCTGGACCGAATGGGTTTCGGATGAAATTGCCGAGGCTGTGCTCGATTCGCTGAACTAGGTCCGATCGCACAAACTGGACGCGTAACGAGACGGGGTGGGTAATAAGCCCACCCCTTTGTGCTTAGGCCGTTTGCGCAGAGATGGAGGTGATTGATCGAGAAGTGTGAGCCGACTATCACGGGTACAGGACGGGACATACCGGGTCCAGCGTCAAATCGTCTCGTGAGAATGGAGAATCGATGCGATCCCGAGAACAGACACGTCACGCCCTGGTCGAGTTTCTTCGAATCAATCAGATCAATCGACGCCAGTTTCTAACGAGGGCTGCCGCACTTGGACTAGCCGTGCCGAGCGTCTCTGCTCTCCTTGCGGCCTGTGAGGTCGATGATGATGACGATGACGAAGTCGTCGATGCCGTTGACACTGACGTCGATCCGGA
>SLMJ01000311.1 GCA_007133615.1 Thermomicrobiaceae bacterium
CGGACGCGCCGGAAAGCTTTGCACCGTCAGTCAATCCGGAAGAGCTGGAAGAGATCGCGCGGAAGCTGTAGGCCCATTCCTTCCAACGATCCTGCAACACGCGAACGCAACCGCCGGGGAAACCGTTTCCCGGCGGTTCGGCGTCTGTGGAGATCTTCTGGTTGGCAAACCAGACAGCATGGTCTACCCGGTCTGACCCCGTGCCTGGAGCGGCCGAACCTGCAACTCGCGGGGATACGCGGTTAGCACTTCGCATCCAGTCTCGGTCACCAGTACGGATTCACTCATCCCGATTCCAAAGCACGTTGGATCATGCAGGATCGGCACGAGGTGATAGACGGTGTTCGGCTGCAGCACTGTATGGCCGTCCGGCTTCAGGTCTGCGATGTGACCCTCGCCCCACCCGGGTGGGAATCCGAGACCCAGCGAATACCCCGTCCGGTGACGGAAATACTGACCATAGCCGGCCCGCTCAATGGCCCCGCGACAGGCGTCGTCGACATCTCCGGATCTGGCGCCGGGCTTGATCTCGTCAATCGCCGCCGTCAGCGCTTCGGAGACAACATCGGCCCGGCGCTCGGCTTCCGGATCCGGCTTTCCGCAGGCGACGACCCGCATGTGCGCGCCGGCGTAGCGGTTGATCGAGCCACCGATCTCGAGAAAAACGATATCGCCCTCATCTACTTGGCGGTTCGACCAGGTGGCATGCGCCAGGCCGGATCGCCATCCCGCCGCGACGTATGGCTGATCGCCGGGGTACTCGCTACCGGCTTCGAGCAGGCCCTGATAGACCTCGGCGGCGATCCGGTTTTCGTTCGTTCCCGCTTTGACCGCGTCGATTCCCCGGATGAGTCCATCGGTGGCTGCCCGGCACGCGTGCCGGATGTACTCCAGTTCCTGAGGTGACTTGATTGCCCGCTGCTCTTCGACGATTCCGGATGCATCGACCAGCGTCGCGTCGTGGAGCGCTGCGATCAGCCTCCGGTGAAACTGCACCGGCAGAAAGAACCCGTCCTCTTCCACGCCGACGGTCAGACCAGTTCCGAAATGTTTTTGAACGACCCGTGCAGTGAATTCAGCGGGGTCGTCGGTATCCCGATAGACCTCACCCGAGCCGATCCAGGTGCCCGTCTCCAGCAGCGTCTGCTCGAGACTACGAACGATCGGGACCGGTTCGCCGGAAGCCGGCACCAGTAGCCCCTGATACATATAGTAGCCAGTCGTGTTGTAGCCACTGAGATAGTAGTTGTTCTCCGGAATCGTTACCAGCAGGACATCGATTCCACGCTGCCGCAGCGTGGTCTGCACCTTCGTGACGCGGTTCCGGTACTCCTTAGTGGAGAATGGCAGGTTCGGCTGCATCGGCACATCCTGTCTCTGGCTCTCGACGGTTTGACATTGACAAACCCATTCTGACATTAGAGCCGTGATGACAGAAGAGCGTTACTCCGGGTCGATTCGTTGCAGCCGGGACTGAACCTCGTCGTATGTCACGTTTGCGTCTCCTGAGGACGAGTGTCAGTATGGATAACGTAATCATAGCGTGTGAGAGGATGTACCGGTATGTCCATGGGACCAGGAGGAGTTCCCGGTCCGGCAGATAGATCCCGGGAGAAAGAACTCGCGCACCGGAACCGATACCGGAGCGGTGCCCCGGCCGGGGAACAACTGGAGATCCGTCCGCCCTCCGAGCAGCCACCCCCGCCAAAGCGCTGGGCGCCCATCCGGCTCCTGAGCTGGATTTCACGGAAGTGGAGTGGGGAGTAGGCGCCCCTGTTGATCAGGTTCTTTTCGAACGCACCGGACCGGCGAGGAGTTCGGAGAGCGATGCCGAAATCGTCGCTTCCCGACGCCGTTGCACACTGATCTGCTCGCGCGCTGAATCGACGGCTTCCTGATCGATGCCGGCGAGGGGAGCGAGCTCGAGAAGATGCGGCGATTTCGACACTGCACGATGTAGATAATCGTCGATCTGGAAACCGTGCACCTCTTCGGTTACGGGGTTCACCATGAGTGCCGTGAGCCCGTCTTCCTGCGGAACGCTGACCAGCGGATCCTGGCCCGGAATGACATAGATGTAGAGTGTGTCGATCAGCTCGTTGTAGTCCAGCCGAACGTTCGACGCGTCATACTCCTGGCGCAGGCGATTAAATGTCGGGTTGAGTTGACGGACCTTGTGTTCATTCATGGCCATTTTCGCTGCTCGCCTCTCGGGACGCGGTCGGTTGGATAGGCAGTTAGCACTCGACCCAGCATGGTCGCATCATCCAGGTTCTGGTTAATCTTAACGCATACCTTCAGATAAAGGTGGTCCAGGGGATCCGGCAGCACGTTCGCTCGGTAGAAGCACTCTCCGTCACCATGAGACTTGTCAAACATTACAAAATCCGGCTCTTCCAGTGTTAGTCTGACGGAAACCAGGGAATGCTCGGGTAGACGAAGACCGCCTTTCACGATCTTGCGCAGCCAGATATCCTCCTCAAGTTCGATCGCTCTTCCCCACTGATCAGAACACTCGAGTATCGCGGCCAAGTCATCTCCTGCCGAGCGTAACTAATCCCCCGGTCGGTCCGGCTCGCCGAACTCGGGTTTGATCTGGTGATGTTGCTCTTCATGCGTCTCCAGTCCTGCGGCAATTGCCCGGGCGATGTTCTGGCAGAGCCGATCGAACGGAGGCGACTACTCACGGTGCACATTGGGCATCAATGAGTGCGGAGCCGGCCGTGAATGAGGCCGGCTCCGATGGGTCACCAGATCAGGCTGGTTGACGCACGGTTTCGAAGAAATCGCCGATCTTCTCAGCGACCCTTTCAGGTGCGATCATGGGACCGAGGTGCCCCAGGCCCGGCAACTCATGCACAGTGGTCTGTGGAACCTGCTCGTCGACGTAACGAATGCCCGCGTGAAACCAGGAAGCTGAAGCTTCCGTCGTGCTTCCGCCTTTCAGGAGCAGCACTGGTGCTGTGATCTCAGCCAACGCCGAGGCGTCCGTGGGGCCAGGGCCCTCGTAATCGCGGACCTGCTGAAATATCGCGAGGTCGGTGGGAGCGTTGGTCCCCAGAATCTCGAAGGCGTTGTCTTCCTCGAGAGCAGCGTTCTCTTCGTCGTTGCCAACAAACTCTGACCAGATGCGCATTCCGTCGGCGAGCCGACCCTGCTGAACCTGCTCAACTTCGCGCATGACGGTGCTGGCCATCCGTTCGCGCATCGTTTCATCTAACACTTCCACGACCACTGGCTCATAAGCCACCACCCCCGTGAGATCCGCGAGCCTGCTTGCCGCTCCCAGCACATTGCGCCCACCAAACGAGAGCCCGACCAGTCCGACCGGTTCCCCGATGCTGGATGCATAGGCCACGACATCTTCGACGAGTCGTGGTGGCGACATGTCCTCGCTGTGGCCGCTGCGTCCACGGTTCCGCAAGCTCATGACATGGCAGGTGAATCGATTGGACAGGTAGGACACGACAGGCTTCCATTGCAGCGTCCCGTCGTCCATGAACCCGTGGACGAAGACGAGGGGTGGTCCGTCACCGTGGACGCTTCCAACGATCTCGGTGCCGTCCCCAGAGA
>SLMJ01000299.1 GCA_007133615.1 Thermomicrobiaceae bacterium
GATGAGGCAATCTTCGCGTCGTCATCGAAGGTCTCGTAGAAATCACCGAGCCGGAAAAACACGATGACATCGGGATATTCCTTCTTGATGGAGAGATATTGCCGTCGAATCGGCGTAGTCATCGCTTTCGCGTTCCTCTGCCCTGCAACCGATACGCTCGCCTCACCGGTACATTCTACCGGAGAGGGGTATGCGCGCCGGAGCCAAACGGTTACGAACGGACGTCTCTTCGTTCAAATAGCATGATGCCCGCTCCCAGGACCAACCCGGTTGCCCCAATCAGGACAATAATGCCGGTCACATCGAACCCGGCGCGCAAGGGATCTCCACCGATCGCGTAGTGAAATGGGGAAAGCGTCTCTATCCAGCCGAGCCAGTCGACGATTGGCGCGAGCGTCTGAAACACGTATGAGAGCACGGCGAAGCCTGCAGCAACGCCCATAACCACGCCAGTCCGGCCGGTCGCCGCACCCGTGCATAATGCGAGCGTCCCGAAAAATATCGCCAGAAGTATAAGCCCGACTGTTCCTGCAACGATATTGTTCATCGATACGCCCATATCGAGCAGGACGACATAGCCGGCGACAACCAGCCCCAGTAATGCTCCAATACCAATAATGATTGATACCAACGCGCCAAAGCGTTCCAGAAGCAGGCGAGTTCGATCCAGAGGATAGGAAAGATATACGTCGAGTGCGCCCTGCGATTCTTCTCCTGCTACCAACCGACTCCCGTAGGAAATCGCCAGAATCAGCAGGAAGATCGGGCCGAACAGGCTGTAGACGGTGTAGTCGAGATATCCTGGCCCACTGGTGATGTCATGCCAGCCCATTCCCTCCACGAGCGCCTCGGGCAGGTTGTCGAACACCGTTTCGTATGCTTCCTGTCCCTCGATCATGGACGGATAGACAAGCAAGTAGAGACTGATCACGGCGACGATGCCGATGGACCAGTAAACCATTCCACGCAGCGAATCCCTGACTGTCTGATACAGGAGTGGAAATCGATTACTGACCATTGGCAGCGTCATCCCGATAATGCGTCAGGAACAGCTCTTCCAGGTCTGGCTCCTCGGAGAGGAACTGTGTGACCCGGTGTCGGGCAATTGCCTTGATGACTGGATCGATGTCCCCGTCGACGAGACAGGTCAACAATGTGTCGTCGACCTGCAGGCCCCGGATTCCCGGAATCTCCGAGAATTCCCGATGATCAACGGGCTCGGCAAATCTCACACTGAGATGAACCTGTGCGTGAGTGCGCAGGGCGTCGATATTCATAATCGTCACCAGGCGACCATTCCGGATCACTCCGGCGCGGTCAGCCACATGTTGAACCTCTGATAGCACGTGGGACGACATGAATACTGTCCGACCCTGCTCTCTGGCCTCACGAGCCATGGCGAGAAACTCCCGTTGCATCAGCGGGTCAAGTCCGCTGGTTGGCTCGTCCAGAATCAGTAGTTCTGGCTCGTGCATGAATGCTTGGATCAGGCCAACCTTCTGCTTATTTCCGCGGGACAGCGACCGCACACTCGCGCCGAGGTTCAAGCCGAGCCGGTCGGCCAGGTCAGTAATGTTTGATTCCGGGACACCACCTCGCAAGCGGCCGAGAAACTGGAGAAATTCGCCGGCCGGGTGACTCGTTTCCAGCTTCCAGTCACCCGGAAGAAATCCAATCTTTCGTCGAAGATCGGGGCCGCCAGTCCGGGCGTCCTGATCGAAAACACGAGCTTCGCCGGAGGTCGGGCGAATCAGGTCGAGCAGGAGGCGGATGAGTGTCGTCTTCCCAGCCCCATTCGGGCCGAGGAACCCGAAGATTTCACCAGTGTTGACCGTCAGATTCAGGCGATCAACCCCGAGAACCGGACCATAATCCTTTGTCAGTTCGGTTGTTACGATAGCGGGTTCGCCTTGCAATCGTGACTCGTTTCAGTTCGGATGGTTGGCAACATTTGTCAGTGTCTGTATCTTCAGTTATCCGTAACCAGCATTATCAGCCTTTCCTGGTTTCAGAAGCAACTGCGGGGCGATCCCGAGTGTCCGTTCTGTGGCGCTCGCAGAGCATGCCTGTCTGCCGACGGTTAGCCCAGGTCGTACATCACCAGCCCCGCCGGGATCTTCGGGAAGAAGTAGGTCGATTTCTGGGGCATATGCGCGCCGGCATCGGCGACAGCCAGGACCTGCTCGATTCGCGGATTTCGCATGAAAAGCCCGAGATCGGATTCGCCCGCCTGCACACGCCGGGTGATCGCCGCGGCATCCGGCAGGTACGAAACCACTCCGTCCGGATCGTCCGGCGGGATCCTCAGGATTTGCTCCATCAGCACCCGGTGGAGCACTGTTGCATCGAGATCCCGAACTTCGGGCGCGATCGACTGATCAATCAAGCGGGTGATCGCGGCCGGGTCCCTGGGAATCAAGCGCAGGAGCCGGGGATCTCCACTGCGAACCATGAGAAACGAAGGTCCATCACCGAATGATTCGGCCAGTCGACGGGCACGCCTTCCCACGAGATCCGGGTCGATCTGATCCTCGGTCAGAACGCACTCGACATCGAAGAGTTCCGTGAGACGTGGTTCGATCAGCTCCCATGATTCCGGCATTTTCCTGATTTCACGGTGAATCGGCAGGATCGAGACGCCGGGATCGAACTCGCTGACGATGAGCGTAAGCACCTTCCCGGCCGGTCCCGGATCGACGCCCTGTTCGACCAGTCGGTCGCGATAGGCCTTTGCGGCGGCAAAGCGGTGATGGCCGTCAGCAATGTACAGCGGTTGATTAGCTATCAGATCCTGCAGCCAGGAGATCAGGTTTGGATCCCGCAACGTCCAGACCCGGTGCACTCCCTCTTCTGTATCGTGGCCAGAGAGGTCCGGCGGTCGACCGTGGACCTGTTCGGCAAGCACCATTCCCAGCCAGCCGGTATCCCGAATGAGCGTAAAGATCGGGGAAATGCTGAGTTTGAGGTTCTGCAGGAGATCGACGCGAAATTGCAGGTTCGTTCGCAGGGTTGCCTCATGCGGACGAAATCCGGTCTTCGGGTCATCGGCCAGATCGGCTGTTGCGAACAACCCCAGCCGGCGATGGTAGACGCCCTCATAACGGTAGCGGTGCTCGTGTACGAAGAATACCGGTTCGTCAGGCTGGACGAGAATCCCTTCGTCGCGCCAGTGCTCGAAGACGAGTGAGCGCACAAGTTCCGGCGACGTCCACGAATCGCTACCCGGGTCACCCAGTTCCAGGCGCAGGGAGTGATAGGGATGCCGGCGGATGAGCTTTGCCGCTTCCTCAAGGTCTGGAAGGTCCTGCGGCGGCCCGATAACGGGACTAAGCCCCCACGTGCGTCGGGGGTCGTAGTGAACGCCGCGGAATGGTTCGATCTTCGGCACCGATTATTGCTCCTGAACAGGAAAGCGGGAGGGCACAGGGCCCTCCCCTACCAGTGTTTGCCGTTGAGGGAGTACGAAGCGAATCTCCTACCAGCCGATCGCGTAGGCTTCGGCCCGGGCGTCGGCGCCGGCAGTTCGTGTTCCGGCATCCTCATCGACCTCGATGAGACA
>SLMJ01000384.1 GCA_007133615.1 Thermomicrobiaceae bacterium
CCGCCTCTGAAGAAGTGAGTGGACAGGGTCGGGCTTGGAAAGCTGGCCCGGTCGACGAGAAGCACTCGCAAACCAGCGTCTGCCAGTTGTGCCGCCAGGCTGGCTCCAGCAACTCTCGCCCCGACGACAAGTACATCAGTGGAGACATCCATTATGGTGCTCACAATTCAGTGCAGCGCAAAACACGCATCTGCGGCGAGCTACGCATTCGTTTTCTCTGTGCGATTTCAGCTTAAGCACGCTATCAGCGAATGTCAAATCTCGGAGGAGCGAGCAGGCCGTCGCTGATCGAGTGGGTATTGCAGTGAGGCTGACGAAGGGGTGAATGACTCACTCCCCCGGCGGGGCGCCACGGCCGGTGAACTTGATCTCGATGCCCTTGTCTCCGTTGTGGTGGTAGAAGTGGACCGGGGCGCGATCGCCGCTGGAAACTTCCAGCTCGGCTGGGCCGGCGCGCATTGAAAGAAGTTCGTCCGGCTCATCTGTTCGCCGGGCGATGCCTTTCCAGACCCGGTGGGTTCGGTCGATCTGGTATTCATACCTGATCGGACCAAGCTCTTCGCCGGTCATGGTGAATAGTCGTCCCTCACCTTTGAACGTCTCCACGGGTGCGTCCTTTTCACTCGTCCAGCGGTTGCCGGCCGGCAAAGCCAGCATCAATATCATGCCAGTGCGAGACGGTTTCCTCATCCACGTGCCAGCAGAGAAAGACGATCCGGCCGTTCTGTTCGCTCGGAAAATCGATGATGCCGTGCTCGATGTCTTTGACTTCGATCCCCATCAGTTCGAACTTCTCGAGCTTCTCGTGGAGAGACTGACCAAGCTCCATGATCATCTGCTCGTGCCGGGCTGCCTGCGCGGCATAGCCGTTCTGCTGCATTGCCGGGGTCAGCTCGTTCAGGCGTTCCATTTCTTCGCGCATTCGGTTGTGCTCCAGCTGCATCGCCGCAAGGAGCGGCCGTAGCTCTGGAACCAGATCGCGTGCTTCCTGCAGGGTGTAGAGATAGGCGGGATCGTACTCGTTCATTGGCTCATCACTCGTTCGCGGTTACCAGTTCATCGCTTCCGGGTTCATTACGCCGGTGTAGATCACCCGGGCATCGCCGGATAGCCAGTACTCGCTGTTTTCAACCGCGATCGATAGCTTGCCTCCATCGACGATCAGCTCAACCGGTGGATCAACAACCCCTCGCTTCATGAGCACGCTGGCAATCGCGGTCGCGCCGGTTCCGCAGGCCCGGGTCAGATTCTCCACGCCACGCTCGTAGGTGCGCTGGCGGAGGGTGCCATCTTCGCGTTTTTCGACGAAGTTGACGTTGACGCCGTCCGGGAAGTCTTCGTGATAGCGCAATGCTCGCCCGATGCGGACCAGGCGATTGTCCGGCAGCTCATCCAGGTCTTCGATCTGGACAACGCAATGCGGCACGCCGACATTGACGGAATCGACCGTCAGCGACAGACTGCCGTCCTCATGTGTCAGATAGTTCAGCTCCAGCCGTCGCGGATGGGGCATAACCACGCGGAAATGTCCGTTATCCTGTTGCTGGACGCGCAGGCTGCCGGAGTCGGTTTCAAGGGCGAACTCGCCGCCATTCACAAAGTGGTTGTCGACGGCGAACCTGGCAGCGCAGCGACTGCCGTTGCCGCACATCTCGGCGAGCGAGCCGTCCGGGTTATAGAAACGGATCTGCACATTGTCGTCGTCTACGGGTGTAACGATGATGATGCCGTCGGCGCCGATCGACATCGCCCTGGTGCAGAGCTTTTTGGCCAGGCGGGCGTGGTCCAGATCTTCGACATCCTGGGCCGCGAAAACGATGAAGTCGTTGCCGGCGCCACTCATTTTGACGAAAGGCAGATGCTGCACGTTGCGCTCCACACTCTTCGGACGGGTCCGCGTGAACTCTTTCCTGCGAGTCTAGCACTCGCGGGAAACGCAGGCATCATTGCTGTGTATGATCTAGACTTGCACGGGCCACATCAGCCCGCGAGCGCTGAACGAGCATTACGGAAGGTCGACATCACCATGAAGACTGCGCTGATTACGGGGATCACGGGTCAGGATGGGTCCTATCTGGCGGAACTGTTGCTGGATAAGGGTTACCGCGTCGTCGGGATGCAACGACGAACCAGCACTGAGACCGTCGGTCGGATCGCTCACCTGCTCGACCGGATCGATCTGGTCCAGGGAGATCTGCTTGATCAGCTTTCGCTGATCGACCTGTTCCAGCGGTTTCAGCCGGACGAGGTCTACAACCTGGCTGCGCAGTCGTTTGTGCCGACATCCTGGCAGCAACCAGTGCTAACCGGTGAGTTCACCGCAATCGGCGTCACCCGGGTATTGGAAGCGCTGCGGCTCGTCAAGCCGGACGCCCGCTTCTACCAGGCGAGCTCGTCAGAGATGTTCGGTAAGGTGCAGGCAGTACCGCAGGATGAATCGACCCCGTTCTACCCGCGTTCGCCCTACGGGATCAGCAAACTCTACGGTCACTGGATCACGATCAATTACCGGGAGAGCTATGACCTCTTCGCCTGCTCCGGAATCCTCTTCAACCACGAGAGTCCGCGGCGTGGTCTGGAGTTCGTTACCCGGAAGATCACGCACAGCGTGGCCAGGATCAAGCTCGGACATACCGACACGCTGCCGCTGGGGAATCTCGATGCTCAGCGTGACTGGGGGTATGCGCCAGACTACGTCTACGCGATGTGGTTGATGCTCCAGCAGGACTCGCCGAACGATTTTGTTGTGGCAACTGGCCGAACTCACACCGTCCAGCGGCTGTGCGAGCTCGCGTTCGATGCCGCCGGGCTCAACTGGAAGGACCACGTCACCCTCGACGAGCGGTTCCTCCGGCCGGCCGAGGTCGATCTGCTCGTCGGCGATGCGAGCACTGCCCGCAGCCAGCTTGGCTGGGAGCCATCGGTCTCGTTCGAAGAGATGGTCGAGATCATGGTCAATGCCGATATCAAACTGCTGAGTGGCGAGAAGCCACCTGCAGGGATGCCGACCGGGGCCAGTACCTGATTATCGCACCCGCGGCAGGCAGCCCAGCAACCCCCTGTGTAGTTTCTCCGGGGCACCATGCTGGGGACTATGCTTTGAGGATCCCCTGCACTTGCACTTTCAGGGACAGCGCCTGGCGTTCGAGCCGGACCATGCCGAGCTCATCTGCCAGTTGCAGCGCCTGGTCAACCAGTTCGAGTGCCCGCTCGTTATCTTCTGGATTGCCGCGCCTGACCAGCATATCCGCCCACGCATATTTGGTCTGGCCGATCTCGGGCCGGGCATCCATTTGCTCATTTATGGATAAAGCCTCGGCGAACTGTTGATCGGCAGTGTCGTAATTCTCGAACATGGTTGAAATCAGACCGAGATAATAGCCAGTGGCACCACCAGATGCGTCGCTGGATGGAGAAACCACGATGTCGCCGAGTTTCTCTAGCTCATCGTAGACGAGTTGAGCATCTTTGAGATCATTCGTCAGGTAGCACAGCAGGCCAATTACTGAAACCAGTCGCGGTTCCGGCGGGTATTCCAGTAGTTGTTCGATGATTCCGTTATCGATCGCGCGCTGAACAGATTCTCGATCCCCGACCTCCCACTTTGCAATGAGCTCGAGCGGCGTGAGCAGCGTGAAGTCGCCGAATCGCTTGAATTCCTGCGTCATCTTAAAGAGTTGTTCGTTCTGGTCCAGTTGCCAGCTCAGCATGAAGTCCATGAAAAGCAACGTCCAGGAACCGGGTTGTCCCCTTCTCCCTTCGGTCGCAAATCGCATTGCATTCGAAAAGTCGCCTGACTGCGCGCTGATGTACGCATGCGTCATACGATAGTTGAATGAAACAATCGGTGACACATCCTCCTCGAAATGCTTTGCTTGCTGCAGGATCTCCCGGGCGCGTTCCCGATTACCTTCGACGAGCGCGATCTCCACTCTCAGCACAACTGACTCAAGCGAGAGGAAGGAAGACGAAGAGCGATCAGCTATTTCAGTAAATTCGTTGACCATTTCCTTGAGTTCAGTCATCGGTTTTCGGTACCGATACCAGTAGAGCGTGTAGTTGAAGAAAAGTCGCTGAAGGACTCCACCGAGGAGATCGGGATCATTAATGCGGCGTGCTATTGCTTCTGCTTCCATGGCGTATTGATAGCTGCGGTCTTCGCGTTCTGGTTCCGGCGGAATCTCCCGACTCGCAAGACATTTCGCAATGAGAGCACTTGTGCGTATCAGAAGTTCGGCGCGAAGTTCGCTGTCCTCATCCGGCAGGCGTTGCAACGCCTCTTCCATGAGTTCGATTGTTGCTGGGCCGGGACCGAGTACCGAACTGCCAACAGCCCGTAGCGCAGCGCGGGCAAGGTGCTCTGGCAGGTTTGCACGTCGAGCAATTCCCGCCGCGGCCCAGGCGGCAGCGTATGCGGTATATGAAAAACCAGCCCCTGGTGTATCCACGGGTGGCGGATCAGGCAACGGAATACGGGATGGTAGCGTGATACCGGAATGATCGTGCGTGCTGGAAAACTCGAGCAACAGCTCACAATGAAGAACGGGATCGTCACCTGATTTCACGTCCAGAATGCTCAGTGCGGTCTCATAATGACGAATGGCGAGCTCCCAGGCCCCTTGCTCCATTGCACGGGCTCCGGCCCTGCGCGCGTAGTCGATTGCCTTGTCGGCGTCCTCACGCGGTCCGGCCGCTGCATAGTGATGCGCGAGTTGCGTGTAATACGGGGCCAGGTTGTCAGCGTAGAGATCCTCGATTGCCCGGGCGACGAGCCCGTTCCAGCGCCGGCGCTGAGCAATGCTCATCTCCTCGTACAACGTCTCCTGAATAATCTCCTGGCCGAACTGGTAGTGATCCAGCCGGTCCGATTCACGAATAATGCGTGCCTTGACCGCTTGGTCGAGCAATTCCAGCACGTCATTCGCATCTCGTTCCATGGTTCTGGCAAGCAGGTTGACGTCGAACTCCCGGCCGATGACCGCCGCGGCGGCGAGTGCCTGATTCGCTTCTGTCGATAGTTGATCGAGACGGAGCCCGATCACTTCCCGGACACCTTGTGGAAGCGCAGCAATCCAGCGGCTGTCGTCCAGCTCGTCGAACTTGCCCTCGGAGACGAGCAGACGAACGATCTCCTCGACAAAGAACGGGTTTCCATCGGTCTGACGGTAGACTGATGATATGAGTGACTCCGCTCCCGGCTTGCCTGCCGTCAACTCGATGTAGCGATTGACGTCCTGTCGTTCCAGACCTCGAAGGAGAATGCGATGGACAGCGTGCTCCCGGGTCAGCTGGGCCAGTGTTCCGGCGAGCGGATGATGCCGGCCGACTTCGACGTCCCGGTACGTCCCGATGATCAGCAAACGCGCGTGACGGACTTCCCGGGCGACGTGCTCCAATAATTTCAGGGACGGCTCATCGGCCCAGTGTAGATCGTCCAGTGAGAGCACGAGTGGCTGATTCTGGCTGGCGTTCTTGAGGAAGGTAGCGACGCCATCGAAGAGCTGGAATCGAACGAACTCGTTGCTCAAATCCGGACCTTCAGGCAGATCGGGCAAAGCTTGCCGGATTTCGGAAACGATCTGGCCGATCACCGGTCCTTCGGAACCGAGTTCTGAACGGAGTTGCTCGGCGTTGCGATCGTGAACGTACTTCCGGATCAGCTGGATCCAGGCCCAGTAGGGCGGACGTCCGGAGACTTCGTAGTTCCGGCTCCAGAGCACCTGAGCGCCTCGCATCGCGGCGTAGGTGGCGACCTCGCTCACCAGTGTCGTCTTGCCGATTCCCGGTTCCCCGGATACCAGGATAACCTGGCCGTTTCCGGAAAACGCGGAGTCAACCGCCATCCGGAGCTGTTCCATCTCGTCGTCGCGACCCACAAAGACACCGCCAGCGAGTCGATCCAGCGGGTTGCGAGGCGCTTCGTCCGAGATAGACGCGCTGGATCTCTTGTCGACGTCCTGCCCGAGCATTCGTCGGATCGAGAGTAATTCCTCACGCACTTCGGCGGCCGTCTGCGGGCGGTCAGCGGGGTCCTTGGCCAGCAATCGGAGAATCAGATTCTCCAGCGGTCTCGGGACATCCGGGTTGTGCCAGCTCGGGGCAACCGGTCGTGTATTCAGGTGCTGGCTGATGATCGCAACTGGATCGTCACCAACGAACGGCTGTTTGCCAGTCACAAGCTCGTACAGGGTTGCACCAAGCGAGTAGAGGTCAGATCGACTGTCAGACTGCCGGCCCATCGCCTGCTCCGGCGGCATGTAACCGACGGTTCCGACGATCATCCCGGCGATCGAAAGACGTGTCCGGTCCAGCGACATAGCGAGCCCGAAGTCGCCGAGCTTGGCAGTTCCATCGCCGGTCATCCAGATGTTTCCTGGTTTGAGATCGCGGTGAATGATCCCCAGGCCGTGGGCGTAGTCGAGCGCCTGGCAGACCTGCTCGCCGATCTGGATCGCCTGCTCCAGTGGTACTCGATTCCCCGGTGCATCTTCGATCAGTCCTTCGACATCGCCGCCGCCCATGAGCTGGCTAACCAGATATGGTTGCCCATCTTCGTCGCCAATATCGTAGAGCGCGACCATGTGTGGATGATCACCAAGCCGGCCCGTCACCTGCGCTTCGCGATGGATTCGTTCGACGCCCGTGTCATCGAGGCCTTCGGTCTTTATGAGTGAGAAGGCGACATCCCGCTGAAGCATGGAATCGGTGACGAGATAGACAATTTTTTTGCCTCCCTCGCCGAGGAAGCGCTTCACCCGGTATCGCCCGCTGACGAACGACTCGCGCTGCGATGGAGCTTTCTCGGTTACGGGTTCGGTAACCGCGGCATATCCTGATTCTGCTCCGTCTGATGCGGATGGTTCTGAGGATCTTGTTGCCGCAGGTGTCGCGGCAACGATCGATGTGCCGCAATAGGCGCAGAAGCGGGCGCCGGAAGGATTTGCCGACTGGCAACCGGGGCACACTGTGGCTAGCGGCGAGCCGCACGAATTACAAAAACGCGCGCCTTCCGGATTCGCGTGCTCGCAACTCGGGCAATGCATGTATTTCACCTCATTATCGAGCAGTTACTATGTATCTGTTTGCAGACAACAGAAGTACTACCCGACAATTTGATGATTGTCAATGCAGAATCATGAACGTTTCCTTCGGAAAGAAGCGATGGATACGCTAGTAGGATAGATTGACGACAAGCAATCCGCGGGGAATACGGTTCACTTGCGTTTCCAGAGTCCCTGAGCCGGAACTCGGAGCGCCCGGTTGAACTTGCTCGACGAATTCTCCCAGGCGATTGTCGCAGTGAGCTGGACGATCTGCTCATCGTCGAATTCGCTCTGCACCCGAGCGAAGAGTTCGTCGTTGACATCCTGATCGCTCAGCGTCATCGCATCGGCATAGGCGAGAGCGATTCGTTCACGCTCGGTGAAGAGGTTGCTCGATTCCCAGCCGTTCAGCGCGTCGATCTTGTCGTCCGGAATGCCCAACTGACTGCAGACTGCAGCGTTGAGATCCGCTCAGAAGACGCAATCGTTGAGGATCGCCACCCGGCGGTTGAGCATCGGCGGCAGAGCTGGTTCCAGGTGCCGGGCCGCACCGAGCCCTCGCCACATTGCCTGGGCACCGTGGAAGACCTCGGGAACCCTGGCGTAGATGAGGTGGTTGGCAAGCGGCTCACCCCATTTTCGGGTCTGGTTCTCGAAGACCTTCAGCTCGCGTTCGCCGAGTGATTCGGGATCGACCCCGTCAACTCGCGAGGTCCATTCAGATCGATCGTTTGCCAACCGGAAATCTGCCTTTCAATCTCTTTTGGCTCCCCTCTCCCAGGCCTGTCCTGAGCTTGTCGAAGGAACTGGAGAGGGGCCGGGGGTGAGGGCTGATTACACCCACTTCCCGTACCAGTCCCGCACGCGCCGGAACATATCTTTCTGATGGTTCCGTTCCAGGATCGGATGCTGTTCCCTCGGGTAAAGCACCATCTCCGTCTCGGCTCCGATCTCCAGCAACGCCCGGTGGAAACCTGTTGCCTGATTAACTGGAACACGCTGATCGGCCTTGCCGTGAATGATCATCAGCGGTGTCTTGCACTTCTTCGCGTAGGAAATGGGCGAATGTTTCTTGGAGCGATGCGGGCCGGGACCATCCCATGGAGCGTCCCCGGCGTAGTCGTTCAGCACGCTGTAGACGTCGGTATCCATCGCCATCGCGCCCCAGTAGCTGACGCCGGCGCCCATGATGCCTGCCTTGAACCGATCGGTATGACCAACCGCCCAGGCAGTGAGCAAGCCGCCTCCACTCCAGCCGCCGATTCCCAGCCGGTTCGGATCGGCGATACCGCGTTCGATCGCGGCATCGACACCGGACATGATGTCTTCGTGCTCTTTGTCCGTGATGTTCTGATAGAGGCTGCTGGCGAACGGGTTGCCGTGACCCATCCCACCGCGGTAGTTCGGCATAAAGACCGCGTAGCCGTGCATTGCAAGCCACTGCTGCCAGTTGGCCCGAGGATGCAGGTTCCAGCCCATCGAGTAACGCCCATACGGACCACCGTGGATATGCACAATGAACGGATGCGGGCCGTCGCCGGCGTTGGGTGGGTAGATGAGAACACCATCGAGCTCGAGGCCATCCGGGGCCGTCCAGTAGAACGCTTCCTGCCGCCCGAATTCGTAATTGTCGAGCTCGGCGTGGTGGTTACTGACCGCTGAGAGCGAGCCGGGGGCACCGGCGTAGACTTCCGGTGGTTTGACGTCAGCAGACCAGATGACAGCAAGCTGATTCAGTTCGACATTGGACGTGTGGACGCTGGCGCCGCTGAAATCGCCCTCTTGCGGCTGATAGAAGGTTTCTCGGGAGCCAGATGCCGGGTCGACCCACTCCAGGCGGGTGGAGAGCCCCTGTGCGATGGTGAGAACCAGGCGGCCGTCGCCTTTCGCGACGTCAAGTCCATTGGCGCAGGCCGGTTCCTGATCGTCCGGGCCGATCACCCGCGGTTCGCCGCTGGATGGACTCACGGCGAACGCGGTCAGTGCGGACGTCGTTCTGGCGTGACCCGAGAGAAAGGCAAGATGCTCGCCGTCCGATGTCCAGATCAAGCTCATTGCCATCCGGTTGGTATCGCAGACGTGCGTCGGCTCCCGATCGGATCGACCGACGGTGAACAGTGATGTGTTCTTCCGTGACTCCAGCTCCGGGGTCGGGCTGGAGAAGAACGCGATTGTCGATGAATCAGGTGACCAGGCCAGGTCGTACAGATGACGGTCGCCGGTCGGCAGCAGTCGGGACTCGCCTGACTCCACCTCGACAACGTGCAGTCGGGCATACGGCCAGCGCTCGCCGTAGACGTCCGGATCATCGCGCTCCTTTTCCCGACGCTCATCCTCTTCGGTGGGCTCGTCGGGACTGAGAAACGCGATCGACTTGCCGTCCGGCGCCCAGGCGAAACTGGCGATCCCGACTTTTCTCGTCACAAGCGGACGGGCTTCACCGCCGGTCTTCGGTATCAGGTACAGGCCTGGCTTCCCCCGTTCGGCGCGATCGGAGAGAAAGGCAATCGATTCACCATTCGGCGACCATCGCGGCATCGAGTCGTTGTGTTCGCCGAATGTGAACTGTTTGCCCTGCGCGGAGCCATCCCCCGGGCCGATCCACAGCGAGGATTCCGGGTGATCTTCCTTCTTGCCGTACGAGGATGCGGACCAGAGGACGTGTTCCCCGTCTGGTGAGAGCTGAGGATCACTCGGTGCCAGCGTCTCGACGATGACTTCTTCAAACGGACGTGGTTCCTGCTTCGTGGACATAAGACCCTCTCTGTGCAACGGTGCCTTCGTCAGTTGCGAGTACCGTCAGTCGCTTACTACTGTCGTTGCACGCATCATATCGTACCTGCGCAGGCCTGCAGGGCTAGTTTCCACTCAGTTGCAATCGACGGTCATGAGATCCTCGGCAATGATGATCTCGCCATCGAACTCGGCCCGGCATTCTTCGAGGGATTGCTCCAACCGGGCGCCGAGCAGGAAATGTGTTAGCACGAGTTTGCGCACCCCGGCCTCACGGGCGGTTCGTCCCGCCTCGGCCGGAGTCGCGTGATGCTCCTTGAGATGCTCGTAGAGATTGGGGAAGGCCGGGTTGTTCTCGAATGCCGGTGAGGGCGCCATGCAGACATCGTGGACAAGCACGTCCGCTCCCCTGGCGAGTTCGACCAGATCCGGGCAGTAGCAGGTATCGCCGGAGTGCACGAGCGATTCTCCGGCGAAATCGAATCGCATTGCGACTGTGTAGGTCGAGTGGATGACCTCCGTCGCGGTAACGGTGAGCCCGCTCTCATTGAAGATCAACCCGGGCTCGAACTCATTTACTTCGATGTCGCTCATTCCTTCTGGCGCTCGCCCGAGGGAAAGCCGGTACTCGATGTCGGACTCGTACGGCTGTGTCAGCAGGAGATCGTGTAGCCGCGAGGTTCCTGGTGGACCGTACACGCGCATCGCACTGCGACCCATTGCCCAGGTGCCGAGCATGAATTCCGCGTAATCGAGCGTGTGATCGGAATGCAGGTGAGTAAGGAAAAGATGCTCGACCTTCGTCGCATCGAATCCGGCTTCCAGAACCCGTCTGGTGGTTCCGCCGCCGCAGTCGAGCAGCATCAGCTGGTCACCGATCCGCAGTACCTGACCGGAGTTCGCTCGTTCGAGACTCGGTCTGGGAGAACCGGTGCCGGTAAACGTCAATTCGATCTGGCTCACGCATCACTCCATTTCACAACGTCGCCTGTTATCGCTTGCGAGTGTAGCAGCGGTTGCATCTGTGGCGTGAATGCCATAGGCTGCGTTCCATCACGCAGACACGAATCGAAAAGAGTGGAGACCCGAATGCCCCAGACGTCGCATCCCATACCCGTTGAACTGCTTCTGAGCCGTCCGGTCAAACAGCTATGCTCGGGCCTGTTCGTTTCCGGCCGCAAGGCTTCCGACATCATGGCGAACAGCGCGCTCTGGTGGGACGGAGTTGGCGACTTCCTCCGGGACCGGGTCGAATTGAGTGTTGACTCGGGTACTCAGACGGTCAGCATGCTCCTGATTCTTGATGAGATCGCGGTTCCCCGTCTGATCGAAGCCTACCGCCACGACTATCCAGATTTTGAAGCAGACTGGGAAGCTGAAGCCGAGCGCCTGCTCGAGCTCGGTGGGGTGACTCGCCGGGCCCGCTGTCACGGCGATCAGGGTTGCGCGATTCTTCCGCTCGATCCGAACGAACGAGAGCTGCATTTCCAGCCGGTCGACCTGTCTACGAGTCTTCCAGACGCGGACTCGACTCCCTGGCCGGTAGGCGATGCGCCTGATCCCGATGGGATCCCAGACAGTATCGATGAAGCAAAGGCAAACGAAGCAGTTGAGGCCGCATTCGCCGATCCGGATGCCCACACGGCAGGGTTCGTGGCGGTGCATCAAGGGAAGATCATCGCGGAGGGATATGCTCCAGGTATCCACAAGGATATGCAGCTCGAGAGCTGGTCGATGGGCAAGTCTATTACCGGCACGATGATCGGAATGCTTGTCCAGGAGGGGCATTTCGGGCTGGATGACCCGGCGCCGGTCGATGAGTGGCAGGGTGCCGATGATCCCCGCAAAGAGATTGCGATCCGGCATCTCATGCGGATGAGCAGCGGCCTGAAGTGCTCCGGGCGAAAGGAATCGCGCAACGAGTGGGAACTCGGCGTAGCCGATCACGTCTGGCCCTATCACGAAGCGATCAACGCGTTCGATTTCATGCTCTCCCGTCCCCTCGAGCACCCGCCGAATACGGTCGGTCGCTATCGGAACTGTGATCCGTTGACGCTGGGAGCCATTGTCCGCCGCACGGTCGAAGCGCAGGGCGAGGAATACCTGTCCTGGCCGCAGCGAAAGCTCTTCGACAAGATCGGTATTCGCAAGCAGGTCATGGAGACCGACCTCTGGGGCAACTTTATTCTGACTGGATTCGACTACGGCACCCCGCGGAACTGGGCCCGGCTGGGTCAGCTCTACCTGCAGGATGGCGTCTGGAACGGCGAGCGAATTCTGGCCGAGGGCTGGGCAGAGTTCGTCAATACCCCGGCACCGGCCTGGGACGAACCCGAGTACGGCGGGCAGGTGTGGCTGAACCGGTCAGGCAAGGAGAAGAATCTTCCTGAAGATGCGTTCTGGTTTGGCGGCTACGGCTTGCAGCGGGTGATCGTAGTGCCGTCACTGGATCTTGTCGTCGTGCGAATGGGCCATCTCCGGGCAATGCGCAACGTCCCCGACGGTCAGGACGGCCCCGCCGAGCAGTGCCTGAGCAACGCACTGGGGTTGTTGAGAAAGGCGATTGGGCGGTGATCCCCTGGTCCTGTTAGAGAACGCCGTAGGGTCCCACGCCCCTGTGGGACCGCCGTTCGCAGGCCATCCAGCCGGGCCGACAGGGGCGTCGGCCCCTACATGATTAATTCAGTCGATCAGCATTTTGTTGGAGAGCGTTGTAGGGTCCCACGCCTCCTTCGGCTTCGCTCAGGACGGGCTCTGTGGGACCGCCGTTCGCAGGTCATCCAGCCGGGCCGACAGTGGCGTCGGCCCCTACATGACAGGTTGATCAATCATCATCCCCCGGCACATATGTCGGGGGTTCGCTCATTGACCAGCCACGGATCTGGGCGGAGATAAGGCGGGAGTAGAATCCGTCCAGCGCCAGCAGCTCCTGATGTGTTCCGGATTCGACGATCTGGCCCTGATCGAGCACGAGAATCCGGTCGGCCGTGCGGATCGTCGAGAGTCGGTGGGCGATAACGACCGTCGTTCTGCCGGCCCGGAGATTTTCCAGCGCCTGGCGGACTTCCATCTCGTTGACGGCATCCAGGTGTGAGGTCGCCTCGTCCAGAATCAGGATCGGCGCATCCTCCAGTAGAGCCCGGGCGATCGCTACACGCTGGCGCTGACCGCCGGAGAGCTGCATGCCCCGCTCTCCAACCTCAGTGTTGTACCCATCGGGCAGAGATGACACGAACTCCTCGACGTTCGCCTGCCGCGCTGCGTCGGAGACTTCCTCGTCCGTAGCCTCGGGGCGACCGATCCGGAGATTCTCAAAGAGCGTGCCCCGGAAGAGATAGGTGTCCTGAGCGACAAGGGAAATCTGCGTGCGAAGCTCGTCCAGCGTGAAGTCGCGGATGTCGTATCCACCGATCGTGATCCGGCCTTCCTGCGGATCCCAGTAGCGGAGCAGCAGGTGGGCGATCGTCGATTTCCCGGCTCCGGAGCTGCCAACCAGTGCCACGGTCTGACCGGGTTCGACCCGGAAGTCGATGTCCTTGAGCGCTGGCGATTCATGCGGCCCATAGCGGAACGTGACGTCCTCGAACGCGATGGTGTGGGCAGGCAG
>SLMJ01000226.1 GCA_007133615.1 Thermomicrobiaceae bacterium
ACGATGATGGCGCTCAGATCCACCGCCAGTACGGTCGCAATCACTGTGAAACTGACAAAAGTACCGATGCCGATGAGAAAGCCGCCAGGCAGCACCGACAGAAACAGTGACGACACCACCAGAACGTAGACATAGGTCGAAACCGACACTAGCTGCAGGCGCCATTTCAGGATGGGCAGATACGTCAGGAGGAAACTGAGAAGCAACCCGAAGGAAAGGATAAGGCCGATCCAGGTCGTCGGAAGCTCGCCCGATTGATCATGCATTCTGGCCCATGGTATGAATCCGAGTGCGATCAGAACTCCCGCGAAGAGAGAGATTCGCAGGTTACGTGTGAACCGTTCGTATTGACGATCCTGGTATGCAGGAAGAAGTTCGCGCGGCAATCGCACAATACTCGTCATGCTCGCCCCCAGGTGAGCCCATGCGTTCACAAAGCATCACAATCGGAATCCGGGAGGGCGCCCGGATTATTCTCCAACAAACCCTGATAACTTAAGCCGTCAGAGGTGAAATCGTTTCTAACGATTCGTTCGCAACGAACGGCGTTGCCAAGCACATCGCGCAGTGACTAGCGTTGCGCTGCACTCTCCGCACGTCGACGGGCCTTGATCCGGTCATCGTTCCGGAGGATCTGCTTTCGCAGGCGGAGGTTCTTTGGCGTAACTTCCAGCAATTCATCGTCGCTCAGGAAATCGAGCGCCTGCTCCAGACTCAGCTCAACCGGCGGGCTGAGCCGTTCGTGCTGATCTGCGGCGGCGGCTCGCATATTCGTGAGCTTCTTCCCGCGGCAGACGTTGACCGGGAGATCGCCGTCCCGCGGATGCTGCCCGACGATCATTCCCTCATACACCTCGGTACCCGGCGTGATGAAGGTTTGCCCGCGTTCCTGGGCGTTCATGAGGCCGAACGCCAGGGCTTGACCGCCCTCAGTCGCAACAAGGGCACCGTTCCGCACGGTCTGGATCGGGCCCTGCCACGGTTCGTAGCCGATCAGCTGGGAACTAAGTGATGCCTGTCCCCGCGTCGCGTTTAACATCGCGCTGCGAAGTCCGATCAATCCACGAGTCGGAATCGAAAACTCCAGTCGAGCACCTCCGCGGCCATCACTGGCCATGTCGAGCATTCGAGCCCGGCGGCTCCCGACCAGTTCGTTAACTGTCCCGACGTAGTCGTCGACGGTATCGATCCAGAGATGCTCGATCGGTTCCCGGATCTCGCCGTCGATCTCACGGGTGACCACTTCCGGGCGAGACACCTGGAACTCGTAGCCTTCACGTCGCATGATCTCGATCAGAATCGACAAATGCAGCTCGCCACGGCCGGCGATGGAGAAAACATCCGGCTGATCGGTTGGATCAACCCGGAGCGACAGGTTTGTCTCCAGTTCCCGAAAGAGGCGTTCTCGCAGTTGACGCGACGTTGAATAGTCCCCTTCCCGGCCAGATAGTGGTGAGGTGTTGACGCCGAAGGTAAGGCGCAATGTCGGCTCTTCGATCTCCATAGCCGGCAGCGCGTCGCGTACTTCCGGATCCGTGAGCGTAGCGCCGATCCGGGCATCGTCACAGCCGGCCAGGGCAATAATGTCTCCGGCCCCGGCTGATTCGATGGCTGCCCGGCCGAGCCCAACGTGCTTAGCCAACCACGTCACCTTTTCGCGCGTTTCTGTTCCGTCAGGAGCAATGTGGACAATCGTGTCACCAACGGAAACAGTGCCGCGACCTATGCGACCAATGACGATCCGCCCCCGGTGGGAGTCGTAATCGAGCGATGCGATCAGCATCTGGAACGGACCAGTCTCATCGCCACCGGGCGGTGGCACCTGTTCAACAATCGTGTCTAGCAGCGGAAGGAGATTGTCCTGAAGCTCGTCCGGGGAACGACCAGACTTGCCATCCTTGGCGATGGCGTACAGCACCGGAAAATCGAGCTGTTCGGTATCGGTGGCAAGTTCGAGAAAAAGATCCTGGACCATGGAGACGACTTCGTCCGGTCGTGACGCCGGTCGGTCGATCTTGTTGACGACGACGACCGGGCGCAGCCCGATCTGTAACGCCTGCGCCAGCACGCTGCGTGTCTGCGGCATCGGTCCTTCAACCGCGTCCACCACCAGCAGACAGCCATCCGCCATGTTCAGAACGCGCTCGACTTCCCCACCGAAATCGACGTGGCCCGGCGTATCAACGATATTTATGTCAATATCACCGTAACGGATCGAGGCATTCTTGGAGAGGATCGTAATCCCGCGCTCACGCTCGAGATCATTCTGATCCATGATCAGCTCGCCAGCGGAGTCCGGATCCCGAAAAATGTTCGATTGTTTCAACATCCCATCTACCAGAGATGTCTTGCCGTGATCGACGTGGGCGATAATAGCGATGTTACGAAGGGATTTCTGCACGTTCCGGAACTCCTCGAACTCTTGCGGCAGCCACCGCGTTCAGGCCAACGTTCAATGATACCAGTCTGATCATCTCAACGCGGCAGCTGATCGCCCGGACTCCTTCGGGAAGAATCTTGACGGTATACTCACACGTCCAGTTCAACCTTCACGAGTATGGAGCGACTACGTGACTGAAGAAACCACAACGGTCATCAACGTTTCAGGTGATCTTGTCGCGCTTGGCCCTCTGCGTCGGGATCTGGTAACGCTCTACCACCAATGGAACAATGATTTCGCCATAAGCCGCACGATCGGCCTCAGCTGGCCAACAACACTTGAGCAGGAATTCGAGCGATACGTCGCCAGGACTCAGGATTCGCACGCAGTATGGTTCACAATCTACAAGTGCCAGGATTTACGTCCGGTCGGCCTCGCATGGCTTTACGAGATTGATCACCGTCACGCTCGAGCCAGTTTTGGTATATCGATCGGCGACGAACATGATCGGGGCCATGGATTCGGCACAGAGGCGACGTGCCTCACGCTGGACTACGCGTTCAATGCACTCGGGGTGCAGAATGTGATGTTGACCGTGCTCGCATTCAACAACGCTGGTGTGCGCGCCTATGAGCGGGCCGGTTTCAAGGTGTTCGGACGGCGCCACCACTGCAGTCATGCCAACGGACAACTGCATGATCTGATCTATATGGAATGCCTCTCGAGTGAATTTACAAGTCCGGTTCTGGGCAGACTCCTGTACGATGGGGATAGCAATACTCGAGAGTAGATTCAGGAGCATTCGCGTTGACTCTATACTTTTCCGTCCTTGACCTTTCGCCAATCGCCCAGGGTTCATCCGGCCCTCAAGCCCTCCAGAACACGCTCGATCTCGCGAAGTTCGTCGATACACTCGGTTATCGCCGCTACTGGCTCGCCGAACACCACAACCTGCCAACCATCGCCAGCAGTACGCCGGAAGTAATGATCGCGATGGTTGCCCGGGAGACTCAGCACATGCGGATCGGTGCCGGCGGGATCATGCTGCCGAACCACGCGCCGCTGAAGGTCGCCGAGACGTTCAAGGTCCTGCGGGCGCTCTTTCCGGACCGGATCGACCTCGGAATCGGCCGTGCTCCGGGAACCGATCCAACGACGGCAGCCGCGCTTCGC
>SLMJ01000276.1 GCA_007133615.1 Thermomicrobiaceae bacterium
CCGTGCTGATCGATTGATGCGTTCACATCGATGGTCTGGATCCCACCGTCGATCGTCGCGGAGATCCTGGCTCCTGATTCGTTCTCCGGAATCTGTGCCTCGAATGCACCAAGATCGACTGGATCTCCCGGACGCCCATTGATGAAATCCGGACGTTTTTCAGTGATCCGGGGCTCATTGTTGAGGTCGAGCTGGATATCCGCCGGGAGGTGACCGCTGTCGCCGACATCAATCGCCGGAGACGTGAACCAGAGTCGGAAGTCGCCCTCAAGGGTTGGAACAGAGTTGCGGTCAGGCGCCTCTCTGAAACGTGGATCATCTCGACTGACGCTAAGGCATTCCACCAGGTCGCCATCAGGGCATCCGTCTTCGATTATCGAGTTACTGATCTGGACCTGCCCGGGATCGAGCGCTCCGGGATCAGTGATCAAGATGTCCGGCCCGCTGCGGCCGTTGCCGGGCAACGTGCGCTCATTCCCGAAGATGATCGAGTTCTGTATTGATAGCCCGATGCTGCCGGCGTGAAAGACCGCGCCACCAACACCCTCGCTCTGATTGGCGGCGAGCGTGACGTTGGTGAGCGAAACACTGCCCTCGCCGTGAAGAAGCAAACCACCGGCGGACCGATCTACGGCATCGTCGAGCGCATCATCAGCCAGATAGTCAGAGCCGAACGCTTCCCCGGTTATAATTCCGCGCCACGGATCTGTGATGACGTTTTCCCGGTGTGGATCATCCGATGCGGGCCTACCGGCGTCCGGGTCGATAACCAGTTCTGGACTGCCGGCGAGGTTTCCGCTGATCAGTGTGTTGACGATCGCTGTGTTGACATTGCGATTGGCGATGCCTCCGCCGAGTCCGGCCTGGTTTCCCTGGATTCGAGATGAACGGATGTGTGCTGTTGCGTTCCCCAGATAGATACCGCCGCCCGGTCCGATCCCAGCGGAGTTCTGGTTGATGTTGGTGCGGTTGATCTCGACTTCAGATGCCTGAACCCATGCACCGCCGCCCCCGTCTCCCGAGCGGTTGCCGATGATCGTGCTGTGATCGATGGACACCTTCTGTCCGGCTCTGGAAACGAACATCCCTCCACCTTCGCGGAAGGCTATGTTCCCTGAGAATCGGGATTTCGAGATCGACACCGATCCCGAATACAGAGACAGTCCGCCGCCCCGATCGGCCGCATCGTTGTCGGTGAAATCCGAACTCTCGATTGAAACGTCGCCTGCATCAATGAAGAGGCCGCCCCCGCGGATGGCGCTGTTGTCGTCGAAGGTCGTGTCGCGCATGGTGACAGACCCGGACCGCACCCGGAGTCCACCGCCTCGACCGCTCTGCGGATGCGTTGTCTGGTTGTTGTTGAATTCAACGCTCTCCAGGGTTACATCACCCGGTTCGTCAATGTACATTCCCCCACCGCCGAAACGGGCCTGGTTGTTTTCGAGCAATACGTTCTGGAGTGTCACGCTCGCGTTTGAGATGTAGACGCCGCCACCACGGCGCTGAAGGTCGATTGCTTCATCGGCGATGAGCGTTGCGGCGCCGTTACTGATCGTCAGATTCTGAACCGTTGCATCACTTAACCCAGCGATGATGAGGACGGTGAAACGAGTTGATTCACCATCGAGAATCGTGTCCCGCGGATCCGTGCTGCGTTCGGACGCGCTGTCAGCGGAGCCAGTGAACCCGCCGATCAGATCGACGCCGTCGGGCATATAGAAGGCGGAATAGGGATCGTCGCGGGAAACATACGTGCCTTGCCTGAGCCAGATCTGACTGCCGGGTTCTGCCGCTCGTGTGGCAGCATCCAGATCCATGGGATCATCCCAGCAGGAGCCGGAGGCGGAAGGATCGCCATCCGGTGCAACGCAGAGCACGCCTGCATCCTGCGCACGGGAGGGATCAGCGTTGAACATAAGTCCAGCGCTGAACAACACTCCGACCGTAACCAGCAGGAAGAGCAGGATTCTGGAAAGCATGACAACCGGCACTGTCTGATGTGACGCTGCGTTCGGCGCGATGTTCGCAGTGTATCACCGAAGGCTTTGGCCCATGCCGCAATCGGGAGGCCGCTGGCTAGCTCTCAGACCCTTGATTCCGTTGCTCGCGCCACTGCTGGGCACGCCCCTGCAGTTGTTTGATGTCATCCCACGGTACGTTCGGGCGCTGGATGCTGTGGCGCTCCAGATACGAGTTACCTCGTCGGCGAATCGCCCGCAGTGATTTGATTGCGTCCATACCGCCAGCCGGGTGTGGCGACCCATTGATCGATGCCGGAACGAAGTAATGTCCCTCACTGGTCTTGACCAGTGTTCCCCGGATCAGAAACTGAACGAGATTCCAGAGATTCTCGTCGTGGCTGTGCATCAGGATCGATGCCTTGCCTGGCTGGATTTCCGAGGATTCCGGGACGTCCACGTTCAGGCGGCGGTTCTGGCGATCCACCACTGGCATGCAGCGGATGCTGAAGGGAAACCCGTGCTCGTCGTATCCGGTGAGCACGGCGTCGTGATGAAGCTCGAGCGCGTCGTAGATCTTATCCCACATTGCTGGCCACCTTGATGTACTGCATGTCCTGCGAGTAGTCGCCCTCCGGCCACCAGCAGATTCGAACCGGATCGACCGTGATATAGACCCGCATGTAGTACACATCCATGTACCAGCGCATAAGCGGATTCGAACTGAACATCTTCGAGGCCGGTTGCGGTCCCATAACCTTCTCGACCCAGAAGTCGTCGAACTCCATAACGTCGGTCTTGACCTCATCCCCGACTGTTGCACGCCCCTGGACGAGGACACGTGGCGGATTGGAGAGCCCGCTCCCGGTTGGCTCGGAGTAGCTCAGCGAAATGCGGTTGTCGCGGCGGAGGTTGAAGATCTTCCCGGGCATCCCGATCGACGTGCAGAGGAGAAAATCCCCTTGCTCCTCACGGTACTGGACGCACACCGGCCAGGTGATCGGGGTGCCATCCTTCCCGACGGTGCTGACTTCGGCTGTGTAGAAATGTTTCAGGACGCTGCGTACGTCAGTGGGAAGGTTGAGTGCGGTATTCGTCGTTGCTGTCATGTACATTCCGGCTTCTGCGGTACGGTCGAGTTGTCAATCGCTCGTTTCAAACGTTCGCGGCAGATTCTAGCACGCGGGAACCACTTGGCAGGTGCTGTAATAATCATGTTTGCATTGTCGTTCGAGACAGATTAGCGGGAGGAATGGTCGTGGGGGAACTTAACAGGGCTGTGCTGTTTACAAACGAGTATCCACCAAACATTTACGGTGGTGCCGGCGTTCACGTTGAATACCTGAGTAAATCGCTGGCCAAATTCATCGACGTCGAGGTCCGGGCATTTGGTGAGCAAGACGAGCAGCACGGCAATCTGACCGTGCGCGGATATCAGGGCTGGGATGAGCTGGCTGAAGGAACCGATCCTCGTTTCCGCAGCCCGCTGAATGCCATGTCCCGGAACCTTCGAATGGCGAAGGACCCGCTGAACGCGGAAGTGGTCCATGCTCACACCTGGTATGCCGATATGGCGGCGTACTACGCGAAGATGC
>SLMJ01000320.1 GCA_007133615.1 Thermomicrobiaceae bacterium
CGAACCGGCAATCGTGCCGCTTCCCGCACCTGCTTCTGGCGCTCCAGAACCTGGTCGGTAACCTGCGCCCACTGTTCGATGAGGCCGTACGCACTTTCACCGGGTTCAACCCGTTCAACCGTTGCGCGCATGATGGTGTCGACGGCGATCGGCTCCATCTGCTCGTTCGAGAGAAGCGGCGCCTGTTCCTGTGATTCGAACCATCGGGCCGCGGTGGCAAGGCGCAGGTAGTACATATCCAGCACCAGTCGCCCGGCATCGTTATCCACCTGTAGCCCATCGATCTGCTTGAGTTGCTCCATGACTGGTCTGTCTTCAACGGAATCAAACAGCGAGTCGGATTTAACCGACACCAGCTGTAGTTCATCGGCCGGGATCTTCGGATTCTCACCGGACGTCAACTCCCGGTAGAAATAATCGTTCAGCAGACTGCTCGGCCCCAGGAAAAGCCCTTCTCGATAGGAAAGATGATCGCCGGTCACGCTGCCGACCCTTTGTTCAATAGCCACCCTGGCAAGGCTTTTTGGCAGTTCGATCAACTCCCGGATCGAGTTTGGACTGATCTGAGTGCGCTTCAGCCGGTCAACTGCGAACTTCGCGTCGACGGCGCGAACCGAGTATGTTCCATCGGATTCCGGGCTTAGAATGAGGAAGTCCGGATTCGGGAGCTTGTTTCGACCCGCCTGGATTGCAATTTCGGGAATGTCATCGAGTCGGATGACCTGCGATGTCGTGTGATCGTAGGACTGTTGCTCAAAGATGCGCGCGCCGTTGGAAAGAACGTACCAACAGTGTTCCGACCAGACGTCGCCGAAGATGCGGCTCGCGCCGCCACGATCACTCCAGCCCATCAACTTGCGGTCCAGAACCGCAGAGATCAGCGTGCCGCCCGGGAGTTTCGGAGATCGAATGTTTCCCGGGATTTTCCGTATTTCGCGCGTTAGTCTGTTCGGGTTCATCAGGGTGCTTTCGGTACCTGGTTGTCCGGATCTAGCAAATCAGGCGTCACCGGACGGGCTGAGTGACTCACGTCGTTCTTCGAGTGTGCGCAGGACGCGTCGGCGCCGGAGTCTCGTCAGCGCCAGTTCCCGTCTGAGCTTGCTCTCTTCATGCCGGAGATGCCGCCGCAGGTCGCGATCGTTCAGTCTGAGCAACCGACCAAGTGCGCTCTCCTTCAACTGATTAAGCTCACGCCGCATCTGCTGTTGCTCGAGGCCAAGTTCACTGATCCGCGCCCGGAGAGCCTCGATGCCACCGCTGTGAAGCTCCTCCTCCTCGCGAGACCACTCCGACAGAAGACGCTGCATCCAGGCGAGGTCTCGGGCTTCTTTGGCTTCATTTGCCTGTCGCATGACCTCTTCGCGGCGAGCGCGATCGTCGGGATCAGTGGCGCGATCTGGATGAACCAGGCGAGCAAGCGTGCGATAGAGTCGTCGCATCTGAATGTCATCCGGCATCGGTGAAACGGACTTCGAGATCCGGTGCTGGGCTCGTTCGGACTGCTTGTGCCGCCATTCCGCCCACCAGGCGGCCTCGTCTGCACGGGCTTCATCCGCCTCCTGATCGAGCTCTTCGTCCGTGACGCCCTTACCCGTGAACATCATCCGGTCGAGCCGGGATTCGAGTCGCGAGATCTCGCTTACAAGTCGTTCGAGATCGTTCCGCAGCGGGGCGAGCCTGGAATCGAATTCGCTCTGAAGTCGCTGCTGTTCCCGTTGTTCCTCCTGCAGGAGTTCCTGCAGGGCGGCTTTGGCGGAAAGGCGTCGGCGGAGCTCGAGTTCGAGTTGAACGCGTTCAAGTTCGTCAGACCGGGCGGGAAGCACTACTACTCCGATGTCCTCACATGAACCGATTTCCCGTTACATCCCGCCAATTGTACCCACCGGCGAATCTGTTAACCAATCGAACCTCACTGCTAACACGGTCGGGTTGACGGGAAGGCCGATTTCGCGCTAAAAGTCAGAACTGCGGGCAACGCTGGTCCGGCGTCTGGCAACTGATGAATCAGGAGTGTTCGGTATGATCCGGAATCCATGGCAGCAGGTCGTTGCATCACTCGAAGCCGAGCACGTGCCATTCGTGTTCGGAATGCCTGGCAATGCAAAGCATTTCTACGATCAGCTTTATGATTCTGAAACCGTCAAATCGGTCCTTGTTCGGCATGAGACTTCGGGTGCTTTCATGGCGATGGCGTATGCTCGCGTTTCGGGGCAGGTCGGCGTCTGCTATGGATGTCCCGGGCCGGGAGTCGCCAACCTGGTGCCCGGCATTCTCGAGGCGTATTCCGGTTGTGTTCCTGTTCTTGCGCTCTCGGTGAGAGCGCCACAATCCACCGAAGGTATGGGAGCGTTTCAGGAGACCGACCACCTGGGAATGATGCGACCAATCACAAAATGGGCAGTTACGGTTGAGAAACCAGAGCGAACCGGCTGGACGATTCGTCGGGCGATGCAGATCGCGCAAACGGGGAAGCCGGGGCCGGTCTACGTCGAGATCCCGGCAGACGTGGCCCTGACCGACGTCGACATGCCGCCCTATGTCCCATCTGATCATGGTGTTCGCCCGGCGCCAGACCCCGACCGAGTTGAACAGCTTCGTCAGTTGATTGATAGCGCGGATCGACCAGTCATGGTGTGCGGCGGTGGCGCAGTTTCGTCGCGGGCGTTCGAACAGGTTCGGACCCTCGCCGAGCGTGCCGGTATTCCTGTACTCGCAACGCCGGCTGGGCGAGGGATCATGCCCGAAGACCACGAACTCTTCTGCGGTTCGGTCGGCCTCTATCGTACCGGTTTACCGAAAGCCGTCTATCAAGGGGCAGATCTGCTAATCACTGTCGGATCCCGGATGGAAGAGTTCCAATCGGCCGCGTTCTCGTTCTTCCCGGAAGGAGCGAAGTTCGCTCAAATTGACATCGACCCATTCGAGATCGGTCGAAACTGGGTGCCTGATCTTGCTATTCATGGCGATGCGCGTTTGACGTTGCAGGCGCTGGACGAACTGCTCTCGCAGCAACCCATAACTGTCGACAGTACCCGTCTCGATTCGCTGAAAACAGACCGTCGGGCTGCGCTGGATGAAGCCGTTCACTATAACGACAGTGACGATCCGGGCGGACCGGTTCGCCCCAGCAACATCGTACGGCAGATCAACGAGGTGTTCGGTCGAAACACCATCACCGTGCTGGAAAACGGCGCCAGTGACCTCTGGGCGTACTACTGGCCGCATCATCAGGTCTTTGAGACCGGCAACCTGGTCCCCCCGGCAGAACAGACGGCGATGGGCCTCGGCGTTTGCGGGGCAATTGGGGCAAAGCTGGCCCGGCCAGATGCGTACGTTGTCAATACAACCGGTGACGGCGCGTTCCAGATGGGGATGCACGAACTGCCAACTGCGGTTGATGAGCAGGCCCCTGTTACCTGGGTCGTTTTCAATGACGGTGCGCTTGGATGGCCGAACTGGACCCAGCATGGAGCGCTGGGCGGTCGAGAAATTGCCACGAAGTTCGGAGCGACTTTCGACTTCGTAGCAATCGCACAAGGAGCCGGCTGTCATGCCGAACGCGTTGAATGTACACAGGATCTTGCCGCCGCTCTGGAGCGCGCCAGAGATGCTAACGACCGCGGCGTTCCGGCTGTGGTGGACGTGGCAATCGATCCATCAGACCGACATCCTGGCTTCATTGAGTTTCATTCGGTGCGGTAACAGAGTCTTCAAAACTGATGTGACGCAACACGTCGTGTGGAACGATATTCGTCAATAAATGAGCATGGCGCACGGCTTCCAGCGAGCCGGCCGGGCGGAGGGAATCAGGGATGCTCGACCATACAGGCCAGAGGCGGGTGCGGTACGAAGACACGTTCCGCGCACTCGGAAACTACCTCGACACGAACCGGTTTACGCAGGTGTCGATCGTAGAGACGCCGGAAGGTTTTCTGATCAAGGGGTACGTAGTCAGTGAGGATTTCAGCGGATATCACGTTATTCCCACAACGTACCTGTTTACCAACGAAGACATCGATGCCCTGCTGGAAGCCGCATACGGTCGCCGCCGCCGACGCTAGTAATCGACCCTGGCGGCGATGATATAGTTGAGATCGAGCTCATGGGGGCGGATCGGGCCCGGTGGCCCGCACAGTCTTCAAAACTGATGTGAGGGGTGACGAGCCTCTCAGGTGGGTTCGACTCCCATGCGCCCTCGCCATTTCCCTTTTTGAGAAGAGCCAGTTAGATGCCGATCCAAGGTACCATCCGGATGCTGTTGCATTCGTTCCTTCTGGTTCGGGGCCGTCAAGCGGGCAGCTACCGTTTTCGTCGCTGGATCCCGCTAGCTGGCTCTGGACGCCCGGACGACTAATATCGCGTGAATTGCGCCCGGCAACCACAGCAAGAGTGTGAGTCCCAGGTTCAACAACGCTTGGATCGGGCGGCCCGCAATCAGGACCGCAACGGGCGGCAGTAGTATCGCCAACAGATAAAGTAGCATGTGGAAACTCAAGAATCGAATCAAGGCAACGCGAAGTCTCGGTAAGTAATCGTGCAACGGTCTCACGCAATATCGGGACCAGAATGCCCCCGGTGGGCACAGTATTTGCCTCTCTACGGCAAGGGGACATGACTCGATCACGCGGTGTGTGAATTCAATTCAGCAAGGCACCGCATTTGGAGACAACTTTGGTAACTGATTAGAGTGTTACAAAATGGCATCCCTTATCTGGACAATTGTCTTGCTTCTGGGGATTGCTTGGCTCCTCGGATTCTCGATAGACATTGGCTCGTGGATTCACCTGCTTCTGCTTTTGGCAATCATCGGCATTATCTACAATCTGCTTATCACACCTTTCCTCGCGGCACGCCGTCCGCCGCCGCCGGACTATTAGAAGCCGCTTAGATCGGTCTGGACTTGAACTCATAACCCGGCGCGCATTCCGAAGCGTGCCGGGTGGTTTTTTGTCGTCGCGCTGGCCACCCAAGTCAGAACGTCCCATCGAACCTGTGCAGCACCGTTGGACATGACCTATTTGCGCGACGACGAGTCATAACCAATGTTTGCCAGCGTTGGTGGGTAGCGTTGAACCTGTCGATGATCGAGGCATAAATTCTGGCTTAGGCCAAGAAATCCGAAACCTCATCTTCCGGTGTCGGCGAACTGCCTGTCCAATGACTTTCGCTCGCATATGAAGGTTTCTCTACTGTATTAGGCGTAACGACAACGATGCCCGGTTGTTCCTATGGTTAAACACTTGTACTGGCGCGCTTCACCGCGCTGTCGAAGAGACACTGTGAAGGTCAGCGCCGACGATGTGGCGAACAATCCAACGAGAAGGGGAAATCGAATGCGACACTATTTTTCGGTACTCGTCCTGGTCACAATTAGTCTGATCCTGCTAATCGCCGCCTGTAACGGCGTCGATGACGCAACCGACGATGCCGATGCCGACGTTGCCGTCGACGACGCGACCGAGGAGTCGGCTGATCCCGATCCCACGCCGACTCCGGAACCCGAACCGACCCCGACTCCGGAGCCGGAACCGACTCCAGAACCAGAGCCAACGCCAACTCTTGAACCGGAACCCTCGCCAACACCTGATCCGACGCCCGAATTCGTAGATGTTCCCGTTGCGGGGGAGGTAATTTATGAGTCTGACATGACGGATTGGCCTACCGGAGCTGATTGGAATTTCGTTGAAGATGGCACATTCCATATGCTGCTTCTTTGCGCACGAAACCCGACCCTGGCTGGGTGCGCAGTAAGCTCGCTGGACACTGTCGTTGCCGACGCACGGTGGGATGTTGATATCCGTCCCGTGACTGATCCCACACCGGACGCGAGAGGCTGCCTGGTGGTACGTGACGACTTTGACGGCGACATGTTGCGTAATTCCTTCTACTACCTGTGCAAGTATGGAGACGGAACCACAGATGCCGGGTTCCAGGTTGACTTCGGAGAAGTTGAAGAGCTTCTTCCGCGCGGACCACACGAGATGGAGTTCGATGCAAACGAGTGGAACACGCTATCCATAATTGCGATCGGTGAAGATTTCTGGTTCCTGGTAAACGACCAACTTCTCGGGGTGGCGAATCATGCCGGAACAACCGAAGGCGGGATCGGCGTCGCACTGAACACCGACGGCAACGAGATGGTCGAGTACGAATTCACGAACTTCGCCGTACGAGCTGTTCAGTAGAGAGGTTGGCTGTCAATTCACGCACGCACGGTGTTTGAAATGAGGGAGTCGGGAGCCCCTATGCAAAGTGCCCAGTGTCAGGGTGGCGAACTCGCTCACTGTTCATCTCGTGCTACCGTCATGGTCGGGCTCGCTCTCACCCCCGCTTCATCATCCACGACGGTAGTCGGAAGAGCGCTTCGAGCGGGCCGTGCGAGAATACCGAGCGCCAGAGCGTTGCCGCGATAACGGCGAAGGCCATGAACAAGGTGACGCTCAGAATCGCATCTGGAACCAGGTCGTACCGCAGCAGGTCCGTGAACTCGTGCAACAGCAACAGGTGACCGACGTATATCGTGAGTGCCAGCTGACCGGCTGCGGCGAGTGGCCAGACAATGCGACCGGCGAAATCCGAAACGATCAGCGCGAGCGCGAGCACCAGGATTGAAGATCCGATCGATCCGGCTAACCAGAGGTGCGTCTGACTGTGCGGCTCGTTCGAAAGCGCGATTGCAGTCGTGTTTCCAAGCTGGTTGTTGGCAATGCCGGCGAGGGCGGATGAGCCGACCACGAGTACTGCGCCGGCTAGCAGGAGCACAAGTCTCACGTTCATCGAACCGAGGTTCTGTCGCCCGAGCCAGATTCCGACACAGAGTGGTGCGCCCCAGGTAATGAGCGGGTAGTAGCCCGAAACAATCAGGTCACGGACGATCGTGCCAACTGGATCGCCGAGTTCAGGCGCGTTGCCGACGAACCACTGTGGCCAGCGTTGTTCGGCGAACTCGTGCAGGAAGGGGCCAAGGGCGAGAAAGCCGATAGCTAATGCCAGAATTGCTGAAGTCGGCAAACGCACGATCAACGCACTGAATGCGAAGTACATTGCGTAGAACTGCAGGATTACCAGGACACCATGATCCAGCGTTTGCAGCCACAGGCCGATCGGCAGCAGGATCGCCGCGCGGATCAGTAACTGAACCGATCCGGCGAGCGGGCCGAATCGACTGAAGCTTCGGTCGAGGAACGATATCCCGATCCCGGCAAGTAAGACGAACAGGATCGAAGCCCGTCCGTGACTGACCTCATATATCTCGCCAAGGGTCGTGTCCGGCACCGGGTTCGGCCCGAAGTGCACCATGATCATGCCGGCGATGGCGATCATGCGTGCAACATCGATCCCGACGAGGCGGCGCTGGCTGGATGTCCGTTGGCTCAGGTTTCCCCCAGTGGTCTGGCGCGGCTCGTGCAGGATATGTGTCTTTGGAGCCCGCCCTCGAAATGCTGACTTCAAGTCTACGCCGCGGAATCAGCACCGCAAAACCCGATCGAGGACGCGATGACCGGATTGCGAATTCCTCTGGTAGGGTGTATTCGGGAACGACGAGACGTCGATCATCTGGCAGGTTTCGGGCGCAGAAGTTGAGGGACAGAGACTATGAAGATCACCAGAATCATCGAACAGGCCGTGCCGATCGACTCCAACATCCGGAACGCGTACATCGATTTCAGCAAGATGGATGTCTCCGTGGTCGCGATCGAGACAGACGTCTTCCGGAACGGAAAGCCCGTGATCGGGTACGGGTTCAACTCAAACGGACGATATGCCCCGAGTGGACTTCTGCGGGATCGATTCATACCTCGACTTCGTGATGCCAGCGCCGAGCAGATACTCAATGATGCTGGCGACAATCTGGATCCGCACCGTATTCGGACTGTTCTGATGACTGGTGAAAAGCCGGGCGGGCACGGTGAGCGCTCCACGGCTGTCGGCGTCATCGATATGGCGGTCTGGGATATCGTCGCGAAGGTGCTCGATCAACCCCTCTATCGCGTGCTGGCTGATCGATACCGGGGAGGCGAGATCGACGAAAAGGTGTTCGTCTACGCTGCCGGTGGATATTACCAGCCAGACAAGGGGCTGTCCGAACTTCAGGAGGAGATGCGTTCCTATCTCGACATGGGCTATTCCGTCGTGAAGATGAAGATCGGCGGGGATACGCTTGATGAGGACCTGCGCCGTATCGAAGCGGTGCTCGAAGTGGTCGGCAACGGACGAAATCTGGCGGTTGATGCGAACGGTCGATTCGATGAAGAAACCGCGCTGGCGTATGCGGCTGCTCTCGAGCCCTATAACCTCTTCTGGTACGAGGAACCCGTCGAGCCGCTTGATTACGAGCTGCATGCGGCGGTCGCCAAGGCCTATTCGCCACCGTTGGCCACCGGCGAAAACCTCTTTTCAATGCAGGATGCGCGAAATCTGATCCGGCATGGCGGGTTGCGCGCCGATCGCGACTGGCTACAGTTTGATTGCGCGCTCAGCTATGGGCTCGTCGAGTATCTGGACATCGTCTGGATGCTCGAAGAGAACGGGTGGTCCCGGCGCAATTGCATTCCCCATGGTGGGCACCAGCTCTCGCTGAACATCGCGGCGGGTCTGGGGCTGGGTGGCAATGAGTCCTATCCAGGCGTGTTCCAGCCCTTCGGTGGATTCGCCGACGATATGCCGGTGGAAAACAGCTATGTGGCATTGCCTGACGTTCCGGGGATCGGGTTCGAGGCGAAGTCCGAGCTCTACAAGGTGCTGCAGAGCGTCGCCAGTTGAGCCCAGTACCGGACTGCCTGCGTTCGGTTGGGATCGGTTACGTTCCGGACCATCCATGCTATGATGCGGCTGCACCTGGTGCAGGGACATTCGAACAGCAATCACCTCAACGGGGAGGGATGGACGTATCGTGACTGTGCTACGCGCTGTCGTGCTTGGCGCCGGGCGTCGCGGAACTGCGCATTCCGAGGCGGTGGGCGATCTCGAGGCACGGGCTCGGGTTGCCGGCATCGCCGATATCGATCTGCAGCGGGCCGAATCGGTTGCTGCGACATCGGCTCCGCATGCGAATGTGTCGAGCGATGCAATCAACATGCTGGAAACGATGGAACCTGATGTCGTCTACGTGACGACACCGCCCGAATTTCATCTACAGCAAACGGTCGCTGCGCTGGAACGTGGCGCTCACGTCATCCTCGAGAAGCCAATCGCGCTGAGTGTTGAAGAAGCGGATCAGATTGGTGAGGCCGCCAGCAAGGCCGGCCGAATGGTTCATGTGTGTCATCAACTCAGGTACATTCCCGGAGCGGCGGAATTGGGAGAAATCCTTCGAAACCAGCGCGTTGCCCTGACCCACATCTGGAACTACCGGATGGCGCCGGATATTCCGGGAAACTGGAACCGGAACTGGGGTGGCGGGCACGTGGTTGAGTGGGGCATTCACTACCTGGACCTGTGCCGGTATGTTATGGGCTCCGAGGCGGCAGAGATACACGCTCGATACGCCGATATCGTGCTTCATGGGCAGCCGAACTGGGACAACTGGGACGCCTACGCTATGGATATCCAGTGGGACAACGGTGCGGTCGGCGGGTATGCCAGTACCTACGCACTCAAGCCCGGGATTCAGGGTAATGCCGGGTTGCGCATCGTGGCCGAAGAAGGACTGGCGGAGATCGACTGGACCGGTTGCCGCTGGATCACCCCGGTCGGAACTCAGGAGTGGACCGGGCAGCGAGGCGATGCCGAGCGCGATCTGTCGGCAGCCGTGTTCGATGCGATCGAACAGAACGATTCTTCCAGGTTGCGGCAGTCTTATGACGATGCGGTGAAAACGCATCGACTGGTCATGGCTGCCAATGAGTCGGCCGTAAGCGGGAAATCAGTCCAGATTTCGTACTCCTGAAACCCAACATCGTTGAGAGGTATCGAACGTCATGGATGTAGCGGAGATCGATCGACGTATTGACGCGATCCGCGGTGAACTCGAGCAGGTCAGTACCGCCACGGCGTGCCAGCTACTCGATGGGCTCGGCTGGCGGAACACCTATATGCTCGGTCTGACCCCACTCAAAGAACTCGGCGACGGTCACCGGATCGTGGGACGGGCTCGGACCTGCCGTTATCTGATGCGGAGGGCGCCGCAAGGCGCACACGATCCCGAAGCCCGCCGGAAGTCTGCCGAGATCGTCACTATCGAGTCGCTGCAGCCAGGTGAAATCTTCTGTGTCGATGCACTTGGACTACCCACAGCCGGGATCATCGGCGATATCCTGTCCACCCGGATGCGTGTTCGCGGCGCTCTTGCGGCGATGATCCATGGTTCGGTTCGCGATACGGTCGCCGTGAAGGATGTCGGTCTGCCAGTGTTTTGCAACGGGATGCATCCAGGCGCCAGCGGACGTGAACTCGTTGCGGTCGACCACGACCTTCCGATCAATATGGGTGGTGTTCAGGTGATCCCGGGCGACGTCATTCTGGCGGATGACGAAGGGGCAATTGCGATGCCGATCGACCTGGCGGAATACGTCGCTGAGCACGGCACTCAGAAGGAAACGCTGGAAATCTGGATCCGCGGCAAGATCGACGGCGGTGGTTCAGTGCATGACTACTACCCGCCGACACCGGAGAAACTCGATGAATACAGACGCGAGACCGGGCTGGTCTCCGGCTCTCATTGACAATCGAAAGCGAGTCGATCAATGAAGATCACCGATATCCGGACGGCAGAAGTCAAAGGTCACGGCTATTCGACCTACGTCCGGATCTACACCGACGAAGGTGTTATTGGCAATGGGGAGTGTATTCACGGGACGGACGGGTGTCCCCAGATCGTCCATTCGTTCAAGAAGTTTCTGATCGGCGAGAACCCGCTCAACGTTGACGCGCTCTACGAGAAGATGCGGCGTTCCCAGTTGTTCAATGGGGCGATGTCCGGGGCAACGGTTACCGCAATGACCGGCATCGAGATCGCGCTCTGGGACCTGGCCGGAAAGGTTATCGGCGTTCCCGTCTATCAACTGCTCGGCGGAAAGTTCAGGGATACGGTCCGTCTGTATTGCGACAGCCACGCTGGCGAAGACTTTTCTCCCGAGTCCTATGCCGCAAGAGCACGTGAGGTCGTCGGGATGGGATTCGACGCGCTGAAGTTCGATGTTGACGAAACTGAAGCTGGATTCCGGAACGATCGCTGGAACTGGCACGCCTCGGGGCCGGAGATCGACTGGATGATCGAGCGAGTTGGTGCCGTTCGTGACGCAGTTGGCCCGAACATTGACCTCTGTATCGACATGCACGGCCGTTACGACACCGCCTCAGGGATCGCCGTCGCAAGGGCGATGGAGCAGTTCAATCTGCTCTGGCTGGAAGAACCGGTTCCGCCCGAAAACGTCTCCGCCATGCGCGAGGTCAAAATGAACGCTCGGACGCCGCTCTGCTCAGGTGAGAATCTCTATCTGCGCTGGGGCTTCCGGGATCTAATCGAGCAAAAAGCGGTCGATTTCATCATGCCGGACATCCCCAAGTGCGGAGGATTGTCCGAGTGCCGGAAGATCGCCAATATGGCCGAGGTCTACTACATCCCGCTGGCTCCACATAACGTGTGCGGTCCGCTCGGAACGATGGCGTCAGCACATGTCTGCGCTTCGATTCCGAACTTCCTGGTCATGGAGTGGCACTGGATTGACTACGATGGCTGGGACGAACTGACGATCCAGGACGAGCCGGTCATTCAGAACGGACATGTCGTCTTGAACGATAAGCCAGGAATCGGGCTTGAGGTCAACGACGAGGCGGTTCAGAAGTATCTTCGCCCCGGAACCGAAGCCTTTGGCGAGCACCCGTAGGTTGATGTATTGATCAATATGTCAGTCAGGAATGGGCATCTACAGTCGCCAGGCTGGCTAGCCGGAAACCTTCGTAACCGCTCGCCGCAACCTGGTCGCAGATGTCGCGATAGCGCCCTACGCCACCGGTAAACGGCATGAATACGACTGGTTTTCCGGGAATGTTGGCGCCCTTCCACCAGGAATTGCCCTGCGCGTAGAGCATCTGGCCAGCGATTTCGTTGACGTGCTCGGTCCAGCGCTCTTCGGCGTCAACATTCGGCTCGATCTTTGAAATCGATTTGTTCTCAAGATGCTCGATGCAATCCGAAATCCATTCGACGTGCTGTTCGATCGACACCATCATGTTGCTCAATACCGATGGGCTTCCAGGTCCAGTGACGAGAAACATGTTCGGGAATCCCGAGACGGCGAGACCGAGATAGGTGATGGGGCCGGCTTCCCACTTGTCCCGAAGCGTAATCCCGTTCGCGCCCCGAATATCGATCTTCTTCAGTGTGCCGGTCATCGCGTCGAACCCGGTGGCGAACACGATGCTGTCAACATTGTATTCGTCGTTTACGGTCTGGATGCCGGTCGCGGTGATTTGCTCGATCGGTGACGACTTGACATCAACAAGCGTTACGTTGTCCCGGTTGAACGTCTCGTAGTAGTGGGAGTCGACACAGAGTCGTTTCGTGCCGATCGGATAATCCCGGGGCAGCAGTTTCTCTGCGGTATCCGGATCATGGACGATCTGCCGAACCTTTTCGCGAACGAACTCGGCCGCGGTATCGTTCGCTTCCTGATCATCGAGCAGGTTCCCGAAGGACGACATGAATCCGAGACCGCCGACATCCCACCGATGGCGATAGATGCGATCGCGCTCTTCCGGGGAGACGTCTTGCGCTCGTTGAGAATTGACATCCAGCATGTATCCACGGCGAGTCTTGCGGGCGAATTCACGTAACGAGGCGTAGTTGTCTTTGACTTCTCGCACGTACTCGGGGTCCAGCGGGCCGTTATGGGCAGGCACGCTGTAGTTCGGCGTGCGCTGAAAGACGTACAGATGCTCGGCGTGGGACGCGATCATCGGGATGGACTGAATCGCCGATGATCCGGTTCCGATGACTCCAACCCGTTGTCCGGAGAAATCGACACCTTCGTGCGGCCAGCGTCCGGTGTGATAGGTGTTGCCCTGATACGCATCGACGCCGTCGAACGGCGGTACCTGAGACGTTGACAGGCAACCGGTTGCCATAATGCAATAGCGGGCCGACACAGACTCACCGTCGCTCGTCGAGATCAACCAGCGATCCACCGTTTCATCGAACTCGGCTTGGTCCACCCGGGTATTGAAGACGATGTCTCGCTTGAGGTCGAGTTTATCGGCGACCCAGTCGGCGTAGCGCAAGATCTCTGGCTGAGTGGGATATCGTTCCGACCATTCCCATTCCTGCTGGATCTCGTCGGAAAACGAATAGGAATACTCGATGCTCTCGGTGTCGCAACGTGCGCCGGGGTATCGGTTCCAGTACCACGTTCCGCCGACGCCG
>SLMJ01000056.1 GCA_007133615.1 Thermomicrobiaceae bacterium
ATGACTGTCGTCAAGTTCCATTCTCCAGACGGCGCTGACACCGCGCTCGGCAAACTCAAGGAGATGCAATCGCGTGGGCTGATTCGAATTCATGATGGAGCGATCCTCCGGTGGGATCAGGGTGCAGCCAAGCCCCGCACCGAACAACTCACAAGCCTCACCGGACCGGCTGCGCTTAGCGGGGCTTTCTGGGGGATGCTCTTCGGACTTATCTTCTTCGTGCCGTTGTTCGGCGCTGCCGTCGGAGCGACGATCGGTGCGCTAAGCGGGCACTTCGCCAGGATCGGCATCGACGAGAACTTCATCGATAGCGTGAAAAACCAGATCAATTCGGGTGATTCGGCACTCTTCCTCCTTAGCTCGGATGCTGTGCGCGACCGGATCGCCGAGGAAGTCAAAGACATGAAGTTCGAGATCATCTCCACAAACCTCTCCCGTGAGGAAGAGGACAAATTGCGCGAGGTGTTCGAAGTCTAGTCGCCCAACCGTTCGATGATATCCGATGAGGACCCACTTCCGGGAGCACGCGTCTGTGTGCATTGGTCATCTCGCCAATGGGTCCTCGCTAACCTCACCACTTTAGCCTGGGCCCTGATGACGTTGTCGAAATGCCATCCCCTCTTCTGGAACCTGGACGTAACTTTGTGGACTGGGAAAATATTCAGGTGGTATTGACACGATCGCCAAGGCTCGGACGAAAGGACCATGTTCTGATGGACGTTCTCGTCGGATTGTTCCTCGCTCTCATCGGCATTGCCGTGTGTCTGAGCGGGCTCCGGATCTTCTTCATCGCTCTTCCGCTCGTCGGGTTCGTCGTCGGCTTTTTCGCTGCAGCAGCGGCCGTCGCATCAATCCTTGGCGAAAGCTTCCTGAGTGGCGTCATAGCAGTACTCGCAGGCTTTGCTCTGGGCGCTTTCCTGGCTGTGATCTCGTACATCTTCTGGTATGTCGGAGCGCTGCTCGCGGCCGGCTCAACCGGCGCCGTGCTCGGTTCCGGCCTGATGAACAGCCTTGGCGTCGAAACAGGCTGGATCGTCACCATCGTTGCTGCCGCCGCTGCGGTTCTCTTCTTCATCATCGCCTTCGTGCTGGCGCTCCCGCTCTACGTGGTCATTGTCAACACCGCGTTTCTCGGTGCCGGTGGCCTTATCGTTGGACTGATGTTGATCTTCGATCAGATTGAACGAACCCAGCTCTCCTACGGGATCGGCTGGGCAGCTCTCGAGGCTTCCGGACTGTGGTCACTGCTCTGGGGCGGGATGTTCCTCATCGGTCTTGTGAGTCAGTTGCGCATTATCGGATCGCTCACCCTGCCGGAGGACCCCTGGTCTACGGCGCGCACCGCCTGATCCGGACGGACGTGACCTCGATTCCGGCCCGAAGAGCAGTCAAGTCAGGGAGACTTATCATCGATGGCTACGATTCGTGACCGGGTCTATACGCAACTGCTGAACGTTGCTCCCTGGCGAGATGACGTTTCCTGGAAGGTCAGCGCGATACAGGGAGCAATCGCGCTGGCGGTCGGTGTGTACCTGTTGTTCGCCAGCGCACACGCGGTCGGTACGCTCTCCCAGATCGTCGGTGCGTACCTGGTCGGTGTGTCCGTCCTGCACCTCGCCACGGCAGTCAGGGATCCAGCCGGTCCCGCAGCACGCCCGGCGGGATTGCTGCGGCGGACAGTCGGTCTGTTCGGCGGTGCCGCGGCCGTTCTGTATCCATGGATCGGCGCTGTGTCGGCGGGTGATGCTCGCATCATCGTCACCGCAGTTCTCATCATCTCCGGTGCAATAACGATCATCGGCGCATTCACCGATCGACGCCTGGCCGAGATCAGGTGGGGGACAGGTCTCGGTGGCGTCGTCGAGATCGCTATTGGCGCCATGTTTTTCATTGTGACCGATTACGATCGACCGTTGCTGAATCTCCTGGGAGTCACGATGCTCGTTGCCGGGCTGATCCTTGTTAGCCGCGCGGTCTGGGTGTCTGGAATCCTGTCGTCATTTCTCGACGATGAATGAGATCACCGACGCGCTTGTATTCCTCTTCGTTGTCGGTCTGCGCGTGTTCGTCCCGCTTGGTGTGTTCAGATACCCACTGCCGGCAATCATCGCGGCGCTTATCATCGATGCAGCCGACGAGACGATACTCGACGTCTTCACGAACCTGGACCTTGGCTTCTATCAGTCCTACGACAAAGCCCTGGACATCTACTATCTCTCCCTGGCCTACATCGCCACGCTCCGGAACTGGCCAAACCTGTTTGCGTTCAACGTCAGCAGGTTCCTCTGGTACTTCAGGCTTGTTGGGACCACGCTGTTCGAACTCACCGGGCTGCGCGCACTATTGATGATCTTCCCGAACGTCTTTGAGTACTTCTTCATCTACATCGAGCTGGCGCGGACCCGATGGAGTGCATTTCGACTGACGCGATATCACGTCGTGGCTGCCGCCGCCGTGATCTGGGTATTCGTCAAGCTGCCACAGGAATACTGGATCCACGTCGCGCAACTGGACTTCACGGATTTCCTGAAAGAGACCGTTCTGGGAATGCCACTAACCGCGACCTGGGGCGAAGCAATCCGGGAGAACCTGTGGGTGATTCCGGTGCTGGTTCTGATCACGATCGCCGGGTACGCCGGAATTCGGGAACTTGACCGACGATTACCGAAGCCCGACTGGCGGACATCCTTCGACGCGAACCAGACCTCCGACGAACACGTGAAGTCAGGGTCGATTCCACTCGCCGCGAATCACTGGCGGACAGGCCTGCTGGAAAAGATCGCCCTCGTGGCACTCGTCAGCATCATTTTTGCCAGTATGCTGCCGAACATCGATGCGACCCCGTTGCAGATGTCGTTCGGTGTCGGGTTCGTGGTGCTTGGAAACGCGCTGGTCAGTCACTGGCTTGCCTCGAGAGGCGTTAGCTGGAAATCGTTCGGAACTCAGTTCGCAGCCCTGACCGGGATCAACGTCCTCATCGCCATCGCAGGCACCTTCATTCTCCCGATGTTCGATGGAGAGGCCCGCCTGCGGGACATTCTATTTTTCGTCCTCCTGCTGACCGTCCTCGTATCGTTCTACGATCGCTACCGCGCGATACACGACCTGCGAATGGCACAGACGTACCCGAAGGATGTCCCGGCGGACACATCGAAAGCACGAGATTCGCGGTGACGGCCTCACCGGCGCATTGCTTCAACAACCTCGCCCAGATGCCGGACACTCTCTGCAGTGTTCGGCTCAACACGAATCTGGATTTCGTCGATGCCCAGATCGGCGTAGGCTCGGAGTTCGTTGACGATCTCGTCCGTTGAGCCCGTGAGATATGGAACAGTGATGCCGCGAGCACCGGGGTCGTCATTCATGCCAACGAGGACGGAGACGCTGCGGTCGAGCGTCGACGGATCGCGACCGGCCTTCTCGCAGGCAGCATCGACCTGCTGGATTAGCGGCTTGAGCCCTTCAACGCTATTGCCGGTCTTGTCGAAGTAGACGTTCCAGTGATCGGCATACCGGGCGGTAATCCCGAGCATCCGG
>SLMJ01000039.1 GCA_007133615.1 Thermomicrobiaceae bacterium
CCGATTTGTTACCTGATCAGCGGCCATCTGGTTGCGCAGATCTCGAACATGCTGGGTTACACGTCACCACCACCGCCACCGCAACAGCAGCAATACCAGCAGCCGGATCCACCGCCGGCCATCTAGCCGGTTATGTCGATCCCACGCTAGAATAGATACGCGGGCATCACGGTGGCGCTTCGCCACCGTGATCGCATTTACCAGGCAACCGTTCCATCGAAAGCACCGGAATTCGACCCATGGACATTCTGACAGGAGCCGGCCTTGCTGCGCCGGCCGGACTCAACGCCTATATTCCCTTACTGACCGTCGGTCTGCTGGATCGATTCACGGGCCTGATCGAGCTCGATTCTCCCTACGACATTCTCAGCTCTGACGCCGGCCTTATCGTGCTGACGATTCTGCTGGTCGTCGAGCTCTTCGCCGACGCTATTCCGGGTCTGGATAGTGTCAACGATCTCGTGCAGACGCTGATTCGGCCAGCCGCGGGCGCCTTCGTCATGTTCGCCGCGGACGGCGGTGCGCTGGACCTGCACCCGATCCTGCAGGCCTTGATTGGTGGTGGGCTGGCCGCGCTGGTTCATACCGTCAAAGCGCTGGGCCGCCCGATCATCACCGTTACCACTGCCGGAATCGGCAACGCGGGGGTCAGTTCAGCAGAAAACGCGCTTGCACTCGTACTATCGCTCCTGGCGATTCTCGTGCCGGTGTTCGTGCTGGTTGTGATTGCGGTGCTCTTTGTTCTTGCGATCCGTTGGCTGCTGCACCGACGAGGAGGCCGGGCAAGGACGTAACAGCGGAGCAATGAAATTGACACAGAGTGACTCAACTTGTATACTGTTACCGTTGACTAAATATCGCTGAACGATGAACACGACAGACTCGAGAGCATCATGGAGTTCAAGGATTACTATCAGGTTCTCGGGGTATCCCGGGATGCCGACGAGAAACAAATTAAATCTGCCTACCGGAAACTCGCCCGGAAGTATCACCCGGATTCCAATCCCGATGACCCGAACGCCGAAGAGCAGTTCAAGGAACTCAGCGAGGCGTACGAAGTCCTGAAGGATCCGGATAAGCGGGCAAAGTACGACCGGTTTGGCAAAGACTGGGAACGCTACCAGCATGCCGAGGACGCCGGTTATTCGGCCGAACCACAGGATTTCGCATCCTGGTTTTCGGGCACGCCGGGTGGTGGTCGCGTGCACTATGAATACCGATCTACGGGCGACACCGGTTTCTCGGACTTCTTCGAGACGCTGTTTGGTGATTCCTTCGGCGGGCGCACCACCACGCGGGAACGCGTTCGGCAGCAGCCGCAGCGCGGGCAGGATTTCGAGTATCCGGTGGAGATTCCGCTTCGGGACGCCTACCACGGCACGACCCGGCGATTCGACGTGCAGATTCAGGAACGCTGCCCGTCCTGCGGCGGAAGCGGCATGAACGGACGCGGTTTCTGCCCGCAGTGCAGTGGAAGCGGCACAGTCCCGAAGAGCAAGACGATCGAGGTGCAGATTCCGGCTGGTGTCCGAACCGGTTCGCGGGTGCGCGTCTCCGGGCAGGGTTCACCGGGCGTCAACGGCGGACCAAGCGGTGACATTTATCTGAAGATCACCGTGAAGCCGGATCCACGATTCGAACTGGACGGCAACAACCTCCGCACCGAAATGACAGTGCCGCTGTATACGGCGATTCTCGGCGGCGAGGTGGTTGTACCAACGGTGGACGGTTCAGTCGCGCTGACCATTCCTTCGGAGACGCAGAATGGACGCGTATTCCGACTGCGTGGAAAAGGAATGCCGCCGCTTTCCGGTGGAGAGCGGGGTGACCTGCTCGCGCGTGTCAAGGTCCAACTGCCGAGCAATCTGACCGACGAGGAACGAGAGCTGTTTCAGAAGCTGGCCGCCCTCCGGGAGGGTCACTAACCCTTCCGGACCGGCCGCATCTGCATGGTATAGTCTTGTCGAAATCCCACGCGGCGTTACCATCGTCGCGTGGCCTTTGTGTGCCGTAGGCGGGAGCCAGATATGAGCGTGACGATCGTAATTGGCGGACAGTGGGGTGACGAGGGGAAAGGTAAGATTACCGATTCGCTCGCCGCTCACGCAGATATGGTTGTTCGTCCCAATGGTAGCGCGAACGCTGGCCATACCGTTCAGACAGATGCCGGAACATTCAAACTCCACCTCGTTCCGTCCGGCATTCTCTATCCGGATTGCGACTGCGTAATCGGGGCCGGTGTCGCCGTCGATCCTGCCTCATTGATCGAAGAGATTGACGAACTCAATTCTCGAGGCATTAACACGAGCCGGGTGATGATCAGCGATCGCGCCACGGTCATCCTTCCCTATCACCCGATCATCGATCAACTCGAAGAGAACCAGCGCGGCGATCACAGTATCGGCACCACGCTCAAAGGCAACGGTCCAGCCTACGCCGACAAGGTGGGCCGCCGCGGCCTGAGGCTGGCGGATATGACCGACGAGCGCTCGTTCGTCGACCGTCTACACGTTGTTCTCGAGGAAAAGAATCAACTGCTGACGAAGGTCTACGGATCAGCTGCGCTCGATGAATCGGAAATTCTCGAGCAGTACGCAGCCTACATGGAACGACTGGCGCCGCACATTGTTCAGGCAGAAGTTGTGGTCCAGGACGCAATCGACGCTGGCAAGCGCATCCTCATCGAGGGCGCCCAGGCAACGCTCCTTGATATCGATTACGGCAGCTATCCCTATGTGACGTCGACATCACCGACTGCCGCCGGAGCCTGCCAGGGATCTGGAGTCGGTCCTTGTCAAGTCGATCGCACGATCGGGGTCTACAAGGCCTACATTACCCGTGTTGGTGGCGGACCGTTCCCGACCGAGGAACACGATGATCGTGGCGAGGTTATCCGCCAGCGAGGCAAAGAGTTTGGAACGACCACCGGTCGGCCACGGCGCACTGGCTGGTTCGACGGCCCGGCCGCGCGATACGCTGCCCGGATCAACGGTCTGAGCGAAGTCGCGCTGACAAAGCTCGATATTCTTGATGAGTTCGATCAGATTCCAGTCTGCGTTGGCTATCGCTCGAACGGTGAGTTCATAGACAATCCAGTCGCCTCAGCTCTGCGATATGGCGAAGTCGAACCCGTCTACGAATATCTTGAAGGCTGGCAGCAGGACACGAGCGGAGCACAGAAGATGGACGACCTGCCGCCGCAGGCTCAGCGCTACATCGAACGAATTGAAGAACTCATCGGTCGCCCGGTGACCTACATCGGTATCGGCCCTTCTCGCTCGCAGATTCTCGAGCGAGGGGTCAAGGTCTAGCGACACACGGGACCCGGCGAGACTCGCATCTCAAGTCAGGGGAGGGAAGATGCTCGACGCACGCCAGATTCAGGAGATCATTCCGCATCGTTTTCCGTTCCTGCTGGTGGACCGGATCGATGAAATCGAGTGGGGGAGTCGAGCCGTTGGCGTGAAGAACGTCACGATGAACGAGCCGTTCTTCCAGGGGCA
>SLMJ01000159.1 GCA_007133615.1 Thermomicrobiaceae bacterium
GCGTCATCGAGTTCACGACCAATGAACTCCAGCAACAAGAGTGATCCGGGGTCTGCCCAGTGCAGGTCGTCGAGCACGATCACGAGCGGATGGACGGACCCGACCAGTCCAAGATAGCGCGATACTTTATCGAAGAGCCGGAAGCGAGCCTGCTCCGGGTTCATCCGCGGCACCGGAGGCAAATTGGGCAGAATCTCACCGATTTCTGGCATGACCTGGGCGACCAGGGCAGCGTCCTGACCGAACGAGTTGCGCAGTTGCTCCGGGCCCCTGCCTTCGACGAGTTCGCGCAGGATCTCAACCCACGGCCAATAGGCCGGCGTGCCCGCCCATTCGAAGCAGTGCCCCCACTTGACTTCGTACCCACGCACACGGGCATGATGCGAGGTCTCTTCCGCCAAGCGGGTCTTGCCAATTCCCGGCTCTCCCGCAATGAGCACCAGTTGCCCTCGCCCGGACTCCAGTTCGTCCAGGCAGGAGGTCAACACCTGTTGTTCGCGCTCACGACCAAACAGTGGTAGCGAAGGCTGGCGGTGGCTTGAGGCCGTGGCCATCGGAGTGCTTTCGTTTTGGTTGTCTGCTGAACTCAGCGAATGTGTACAGTTTAGCACATGCTCAGGTTGGTCTCATCATCAGCGATCGTGTCTCAACAACAGGCAATCGAGGCCCTTCGCATTTCCTGCGGGATCGCCGCTCAAGACGAGATGCCCCCGAGGTTACTCCGGCGCCCCGGATTACCACAGCGCAGTAGCGATCACCCTTAGATTGGCGGCTCCTGGAGTCGCATCCGTTCGCGGCGGTTTCCCCACACAACGTTGTTGAGCCAGGACAAGGTCCGAACCCGGGAAACACGCAGCCAGGGAGTCAGACGAGTTCTTTCCGCACGGCGTACACGGCAGCCGCTCCCCGGGAATCTACGTCCAGCTTCCTGAGAATATTGGAGACGTGGCGCATGACTGTGTGATGACTGATGAACAACTCTTCGGCGATTTCCCGATCGGACTTGCTTTCCACCAGCAGCCTGAGGACGTCCAACTCGCGCGGCGAAAGCACGCTCGAATCCGCTTGTCCGTGCTCGGGGCGAATTCCTTCCCGCTTCTCCAGTTCATTGATCAGGCGTTTCAGCCGGACCATGCCGATCTGCTCGGCTAAGCTTCTCGCCTCCGCCAGTAATTGTGCGGCTTGCTCACCATCATCCGGATTACCCCGGCGGGACAGCATTCGTGCCCAGTGGTACTTCGTATTCGCGACAAACGGCCAGCATTCCCCCTGTTCATTCAGCTCGGTCCCCCGGGCGAAATACGTGTCCGCTTCATCCCAACGCTGCAACAGTGCGGCAAGCATCCCGAGGTAGGATGCTACGGCCCCTCCCGAGTGGTCATGGAATCCGGCTCGGTGCCCAATGTTGGCGAACGGTTCCAGTTCATTGAACATGGTTTCGGCCTTGCTCGGTTCATCCACAAGAGCACAGGCTTCCGCGACCATCGTTAGCCAGCGGACCTTTGTCGGGAAGCGCTGTAGCGCGAGCAATTCCTCCATGCCTTCTCCCTGGATCAATGACTCAAAGTGCTCCTGGTCGCATGTGTCGGCTGCATGGATCGTCCTCAGTGGGAACACCATCAACGGGTATCCCCCCATAGTGAAATGTCGCTCAATCTGAGCAGCCATACCCGCGTGGTCTTCGCGTTCACGGCAAAGCATGGATTGCAGTTGGGTCGCGGACAGCGATTGTGGCCAGGCATTTTCCATCTGCCTGATGAATCGATCCGCGTCATCGTACCTGCCAAGCTCCATTGCCTCGGCAGCACGACACAGAGCCACGTACCAGTCAAAAAACGGAAGACGCAACGGCTGCACATGGTTTTCGAGTTCGTCGAGGACAGGTCGTGCAGCGATCTTTCCGAGTCGTTCGCAGAGCGCCCAGTATTGATCTATCAAAGCCCAGGCAATCAGGATCTGATTTTCCGCCGCTCGCGCGTTCTGCAGGAATTCCGCGGCGATCTCTGACTGCCGTTCCGAACAGCTATCCACCGGAAGCTCGTAGTACAGCGGGCGCAGGTGAAGCGCAAAGGCGATCGTCTCCGGATCTCCCAGACGCCGGGCCATGGCGATGGACTGTTCGGACCAATCAACCGCTCGTTGCGATCGCCGGATGGTGTCTTCCTCCGTCTTGTCCCCGGCTGTGTGCAGAAAGGTCGTTCGACTCATCCAGGCGAGGAATCTGGCAATCTCGGGGCTGTCAACTGCCGGAAGGTTGTTGCGCGTCTCATGCATCAACCGATCAAGCGCTTCGAACTCTTCGCCTTGCACCAGGGAAAATGGGTTTAGACCGCAGAGTCCAAGCACTGCCCTGACGGTGTAATCAGTCAGGCCAGCCTCTCGAGCGATTCGCGCTACTTTCCAGTATGTCTTGCGCGCGGTTGGGTCGTTACCTGCACCTTGCTGCGCTCCCCGGCTTACACCGGCGCGGTCCTGTGCTTGCCCCAATTTCAGGAGGAGATCGCACAGACGCGCATGTTCCGCATCCCCATCCGTCTCCAGCAACTCCACCGCTCGCCCGTAGTGGCCGACCGCGCTCTCCCAGGCCACCTGCTCCATCGCCTGGTCGCCTGCCTTCACTGCGTAATCAATCGCCTTCTCCAGGTTCGCCCCGAATGGCGCCCGGCGAAAGTGCCGCGCCAGATCTCCGTAGTGCGGTGCAAGGTTGTTATCGTGCTCTCGCTCCAGTGTCTCACCGACTCGACCGTGCAACCGGTAGCGACGCGAAATCGAGATTTCCTCATACAAGGCTTCCTGTATGAGCGTGTGCGAGAACCGGTAACTGCCAGGCCGGGCACGCTCCTCCACCAGCCGCGTCTCAATCGCCTCATCCAGTGCGGTGAGCACCTCGTCCAGCTCCAGGCCGCTGACCTGCTGCAGGATCGCCAGCTCGAATTCACGACCGATAACCGAAGCCACCCGGAGTATCTCGTTGCACTCCGATGACAACCGATCCAGCTGCCGTCCAATGACCTCCCGGACACTCTCCGGGATCGTGATCTCACTGAGCTGGGTTGAGCTGGATTCCGCGAAATACCCCTGCGCCGACAGTAGGCGGATCACCTCGGTCGCGAAGAACGGGTTGCCTTCCGTCTCGGCATACACGTCGTCTGTCGCGGTTTCCGTCGGCTCGGTATTCGCAATCTCTCGAATCAGTTCCGCCGTGTGAGCCCGCGCCAGTCGTGACAGGGAGAGCCGTTGCGTTGCCGGCGCGCGCATCACCGCCCCGAGGGTGGAGGCTAACGGATGATCCCGCCGGACCTCCACGTCCCGGTAGGTCCCGAAAATCAGCAAGGGCGCATCGGCGACTTCATGGGAGATAAACTCCAGCAACAGCAGCGATGCCGGGCCCGCCCAGTGCAGGTCCTCCAGCACCAGCACCAGCGGCTGTGTTCGGGACAGCTGCATCAGCAAGCGGGTCACTCCGTCGAACAGCCGGAATCGCGCCTGCTCCGGGTTCATTGGCTCGACCGCCGGCAGGTCC
>SLMJ01000200.1 GCA_007133615.1 Thermomicrobiaceae bacterium
GACGAATCGTCGACGAGCATCCAGACGCGTTTTTCCTGATCATGGGATTCCCGGGAAACGAGGATTACTATCGTGAGGCGTGCCGGCTCGGGCTGGACCAGAACACCAGCTTTCCCGGTCGTATTTCGTATGAGGAGGCGCACAGCTATCTGAGTGTCGCGGACATCGCGGTCGCGCCCAAGATGTCCCTCACGGAAGGTAACGGCAAGCTTTACAACTACATGGCGATGGGATTGCCGGTCGTCGCGTTCGAAGCTCCAGCCAACCGCGAGATCCTTGGTGACAACGGCATCTACGCCGAGATTGGCAGTGTTGAAGGACTAACCGAGAACCTTTGCTGGTGCCTTGAGAACCCATGCGATGCCAGGGAAATCGGGTGCAGGCTAAGACAACGGGCGGTCGATTCACTATCATGGGAAACCCGGATCGAGGAGTTGCTGGACGTCTACGATCGCCTTCTGTCCTGAACCGCGCGGTAACTACGTCGCAACACATCCCACGGTTCGCCGACACGCTCCGCCATTCGCCAGCGGACCTCCATGATCGCTGGAACAGCGTCCAGCCGATTGAGCGCACTCTCCAGCGGAACCCGCCCAGTCAAAGGCGGGTAGTGCGGTTCATCCTCCGGTCCCAGATCGTGAAGATGCACGTGCCGGACCCGGTTCAGAAACTGCTCGTCCGGTTCAACCCACTCGTTCCCGAGTACAATCCGCGATTCGAGGTCGTGAGCGAGGTCCCAGCAGATACCGATCAGGTTCGACTCGGTCTGCTCCACGATGCGCAAGGCCGACGCCCGAGTCGTCGCAGCTGCGCTGGCACGGTCGGGTCGATACGCCCGCAGTTCCACGTTCACAGTGACGTCGCTCGAGGTTCGTTCGAGTTCATTGAGAATTGCCTGCAGGAAGCGTGCAGTCTGACGCTCGTTGTCCCCAGGCGTTCGACTGCGGTCAGTAATCGCGTGGAGCACAAGGTTCGTCGGCCCCTGCTCGCGAGAAAGTTCGCGAACCTGATCCAGAACCGGGCGATAGCGTTTCAGCGTTCGATCAGGCTCTTCACGCCAGCGCTGCGGGGAGAACTCCGGCGTCAGTGGGCCGTGAACCGAAACGCTGAGATCACGCTCACGATACCGGCGGATGACCGGTTCCCAATCTTCGCGGACAACGTGAACGCGGGAGGTAAACTCGTCGGCATCACCGTCGTGTAATACGATCTCAGCGCCGCTCGCGCCGCAATCCGACAGAAGCTCGAGGTACTCCTCGAATCGCTGAAGGTCGCAATCGTACCAGCGTGGTGAGCCACTGTTTCCCAGCGTCGCCCCCACGGTCAGCTCAGTCCCAGGCGGGTCCTGATCGTCTCCGCAACGTCGTTCCGGCTAATCGTGGTCTGCTCGCCGGATTCCATCTCACGCAGCACGGCCTGACCAGCCTGAATCTCGTCCGGCCCGAGAATCACGGTAAGGGGAATACCCTTACGGTTCGCAAACTGCATTTGACGACGAAGCTCGAGCTTCTCACCGACGAAGACCTCGGATTGGATCCCTGCTCGTCGAAGCTCACCGACAAGCGCAAGTGAATCGCCAATCGTGTCCTCGTTGAAAACGGTCACTAGTGCTTTGCTGACGGTTGACGGCGCATCAACCAGATTGCGTTCCTGAATCACGTCGAAGATGCGCTCAAGCCCGAGTGAGCACCCCGTTGCCGGCAGATCCTCACCGGAGAACATCCCGACCAGGCCATCATAGCGACCGGCACCCCCAAGGGAGCCAATGTTCGCGTCGACCGACATCGCCTCGAAGACCGGACCTGTGTAGTAATCCAGCCCGCGGGCCAATGTCAGATCAAGTGTGTAGTGCTCGGAAGCCGCGCCCATCTGATCGAGGAACCGGAACAATGCGCGCAGCTCGGCTATGCCTTCCTCGGCCAGTTCATTTCCAGCCAGGCGGTTGGCGAGTTCATCGAACACCTTGTCCGGTTCACCAGTGATGCTTACCAGATCAAGCACCTTTCGGGCGGCATCCTCCGGAATCCCATTGGATTTCATCTCCTCGAGAACGCCGTCCTCACCAATCTTGGCGAGTTTATCGATCGCCCGGTGAATCGTCGGGGTCTGCTCATCCGGAACACCGGCGACTTCGGCCAGGCTCATGAGCAGCTTGCGGTGGTTGATGTGCACCACGAACCCGGGCATGTTGATCGCCGAAAGGGCATCGATCCAGACGCTGACAACTTCTGCGTCGGCCATCATCGACTTTGTTCCGACGATGTCAGCATCGCACTGCCAGAACTCGCGATAGCGGCCCCGCTGCGGTCGATCTGCCCGGAACACCGGCGCAATGTGATAACGCTTGAAGGGGAACGTCAGTTCGTTGCGATGGTTGGCGACAAACCGGGCCAGCGGCACCGTGAGATCGTATCGAAGCCCCACGTCACGTTCACCGCGATCCTGAAACGAGTAGATCAGCTTCTCGTCTTCACCATACTTGCCCGTAAGCGTTTCGAGGTACTCAATGACCGGGGTTTCGATCGGCTCGAACCCGTAGCGTTCGAACACATCACGGAACGTGTTCAGGACATGCTGCCGCAGGAGCATCTGCTCGGGAAGGAAATCCCGCATTCCTCTGAGAACCTGTGGAGCACGCGCCATGGATACGTTCCTCTCCTCGTCACCCGGCCATTTCAACGCCGCCGATGGTACCAGAATCCCGTCAGGGAGGCGTCGGGGAATCGACTACTTCCGGATCTCGAACACCATGTGCGCGATTTCCGGAACGATCAGCTTCTCCATCGCCAGATTGACCGCGTTGCTGGAACCCGGCGTCAGAAAGACCAGCGTGTTGCGGTAGGTCCCGGCCGTCGCTCTGGAAAGCATCGATGCCGCGCCGATCTCGTACCAGCTTAGCCAGCGAAAGAGTTCGCCGAAGCCATCGATCCTCTTCTCGAGTTTTCGGTCGATCACATCGAACGTCGTGTCCCGGGTCGAGATCCCGGTGCCACCGTTGAAGATGATCGCGTCCGAATCCTCGCCCGATGCGAGTTCATCGAGAATCATGCTGATTTGCTCGGGTTCGTCCTGGACGATCCGGTAGTCGACAATCCGGTGGCCGACCCCGATCAGCGCGTCCTTGATGATCTTCCCGCTCTTGTCCGTCTCCTCGGTGCGCGTATCGCTCACCGTCACGACCGCGCAGTTGATGCTCTCGGGGGCGCTCTCTCGATGCTCTTGTGTTGAGGCACTCATGTCACAACGTTCCTCTGAAAGTTACTTGATCGCGGTTAGCGACAATGCCAGTACAGCGTGGCCGACAAGCGACTCCCGCATCTTCCCAAGATCCACCTGATCGTGAATGGTGTGAGCGAAGTGCTCTTCACACGGCGAGTAGCCGATCGTCGGGATGTTGAAATGGTTGAGGTGTCCGCCGTCGGTGGAGAACTGCCAGACGCCGGCTGGAATCTCACGATCGAACGCGGTTTCAAGCGACTCGACTGCCGTCGTAACAATGGGCGAATCGGCATCGAC
>SLMJ01000373.1 GCA_007133615.1 Thermomicrobiaceae bacterium
GCCGCCACCTGCTGGCGTTCCTCATCGCCGATGATAATGCCCTGCGTTGCCCCGAATCCGGGCGCGGTGCTGGCAATGACCTCGAGGGCGGCACGCCAGTCGTCAACCGGCGCATTGCCGGCGATCAGGATCATGGTTCCGGGCCTGGAATCACGGACCCATCCCTCAACCGCTGTCGGAGAGAACGACGTTCCAGCCCAGCGGAAGTACTGCGAGGCGTCAGACAGAACAGAGATCGTGCGACGCACCGAACTGCGAATGACGTGCCCGATATCACCCTCTTCGAGCGTCAGGAGGCCAACACGGTTTGGCTCAATCGGAATCCCGGTGATGAAGACGCGATCAACTCCATCCCCATCGGGTTGCGACGGCGAGATGACTGCATCGTTTTCCATGAATCGACGGCCGGTCTGCTCCTCCAGCTTCCGGATAGCCCGATTGATTCCAATCGACATCTCGAAGAAAGGTGCTCCAGCAGTCGTAAGCGACTCGCCAACATCGACGAGTCTGGCTGCTCCTTCGACCACATCGCACAGAACAGCACGTGTTATCGACTGGTCAACGTCGAGAATCAACATCGCGTTCGGTGTTGACATGTGCCCTGCGGAATCAATCATCAATTCACCGGTGACTTTCCGTGGTGCGGCTCGGCTGCCGGCCGGGCTTCATCAGACTCCCTGAAGCAGGATAAATGCAAGTAACGCGACCACAATGACGATCAGCACCAGCACGACAATCCGGATAATGAGCTGGGTGCGGTTCGTCCCTTCCTCGGCGGTTTCTTCTTCCGATGCAACAGCAAACGGTCGCGTTTCTTCATCGTCGTCGGTTGATTCAACCGGTCCATCATCCCAGATGCTCTGGCGACCGGCATGCTCGGTCGATACGCCGGAGAGTGCCTCGAGCGGTGAGAATTCCTGCCGCGCAGCGGTCACCTGGTCCGGATCGACACTTCGTGCCTGAGTCAACCAGGCACGGCTCACCGCCGGAACCTCGTACAGGTTTGCGACGGCGCGTGTCGGCTGCTGTTCCTGCCGGCCAGCCGTTCGCTGCGCTGCCGGAGCTGGTTGCTGAGGTGGAGCTTGATCGGCAGCATCATCGTCATCGCTGAGCGCCTTGAGCCAATCCGGGAGATCTTCATCTGAAACAAGAGAGAACTCGTCTGCCGGCTGGTGGGCTATGGGGCCGGGATCGGCCGGTGGTGTGGGAGAAGCCGGCCCGCCGCCAGGCGCTGGACCTGTTCCGCTTTCTGGAACGTCGCGAAGCCAGTCAGGCAGGTCATCAGGTGCGGGTTGATTCGCCGGGCGCTGCTGGGCGTCCATTCCAGGCACCTGAGCGTCACTCGAGGGTGCATCGGACGGTGCCATCTCCTGCAACCAGTCTGGAAGCTCCTCCAGCTGGATGTCATCGATATCGATATCACCAAAGTCATCGGACGCATCGTAGCCACTGGACTCTGCGGCGTCGGTCGCAGACGCACCGCACGTTGTGCAGAAGCGGTCGTGATCACCCAACGATGCGCCACACGTTCCGCACGTGCGCGAACCGGTGGTGATCAGCAGCGGCGCACCGCACGTCTCACAATGTCCCGCTTCATCCTTATTTGGTGTGCCACACTGACCGCAATACACGCGGACCTCCGCTTTGTCCTGGTCTGGCAGCGTCCCGAAAGGGTATCGATATACCCGACATGTATCACGTCAGCGATCGATCGTACCCCGGTCGATAGTCTAACACTGGTCAGTTATCCCGGGTTAGCCCAGAAGTCCTGAACCCGAATTCTGCGAACGTACGCGCAAGTATACGCAAACGTCACGAGGCGCGCAGCTCGGCCGTGTCCAGCCAGATCGTCACCGGGCCGTCGTTGACCAGCCCGACGTCCATATGAGCCTGGAACTGTCCTCGCTCAACGTGCAATCCCTCGGTCTCCAGTTTCGCCGCTAGCTCCTCAACGAGCGGAGAGGCAATGTCCGGCTGTGCGGCCTCAATGAAGCTCGGCCGACGGCCTTTTCGAACGTTGCCGTAGAGCGTGAACTGCGACACAACAAGAGCGCTCAGACCGAGATCGACAGCGGATCGATTCAACTTGCCTTCATCATCTTCGAAAATACGGAGATTGGCGATTTTGCCCGCCATGTAGGCCGCGTCGTCAGCCGTGTCTTCATGCGTTACGCCAACGAGCAGGAGCAGTCCCTTCCCGATCTCACCAACGGTTTCCCCGTCGACGACGACATTCGCTTCGCTCACCCGTTGAACCAGAACCCGCATCCCCTGGATCCCTTCTTCATCGCGCTGGTCGTCTCGTCAATCGCCGGTCGCGATGATCATCGCAGTGGCCATCGCGGCAATCCCTTCCTCCCGGCCGACAAAACCCAGGCCTTCAGTGGTGGTCGCCTTTACGTTTACCGCAGACTCGTTCAACTCGAGCAATTCGGCAATGCGCGTTCGAATGTCCGCGCGATATGGATTGATCTTCGGTGCTTCCGCAATGATCACCAGATCAACGTTGCCGACCGACCAGCCGGGCCCGATTATCTGCAGTGCCTGCCGAAGCAGGTCTCCGCTATCCGCATCCCGCCAGGTTTCATCAGTTGGCGGAAAATGCTCGCCGATATCCCCGGCTCCCGCAGCGCCAAGAATCGCGTCGGTTACGGCGTGCAGGGCAACGTCGGCATCTGAATGACCAGCCAGGCCGTTCGCATGTGGGATCTCAACCCCACCCAGAACAAGTCGCCGGCCAGATTCAAAGCGATGAACGTCATATCCAATCCCGACACGCATCTTCGTTCACGCTTCCCGCTCGCGCAAGAGGGCTTCGGCAATCGCTACATCGCTCGACTCGGTCAGTTTGATGTTCGTGGAGTCTCCCGGAACGATATGGACGGGGTAACCGGCAATCTCGAGGATCGACGATTCATCCGTGGCTTCTCGTCCGCTCGGCAATGCCGAATAGGCGTGCATTAGCCATTCCCGGCGGAACACCTGAGGTGTCTGCACGGCGGCGAGTTCCGAACGATCGACCGTGCCCATAACAACCTCGTTATCGATGCGCTTGATTGTGTCGGTCACCGGTGTCGAGGGAATCGCTGCGCCATGGGTTCGACCCGCCGCGATCGTGTCTCGAATGAGATCTGGAGTAACCAGCGGTCGGGCTGCATCGTGAATCAGAACGAGTTCGCAAGCCGGATCAAGTGCATCAATCCCGGCCCGAACGGAGTCCATTCGCAACGCACCACCACGCGCCGTGCTGATCGGAATCGGGGATTGGAGCGACGTAATCAGGTCGATAACCTGGAACTGGTTCTCGTCACTGACAACCACCACGATCTGGTGGAGATCACCGGCCTCGATCATCGCGCGCAGCGACCATTCCAGGACGGGACGATCGCAAAGATGCGTCACCGTCTTATCGCCGTTGCCGAATCGTCGCGCCTGCCCCGCTGCAGGGATCACCGCCCCACACGTCATTCTGCCGCGACCTCTGCAGACTGCAGTCGTGCGAACATCATCCGACC
>SLMJ01000018.1 GCA_007133615.1 Thermomicrobiaceae bacterium
AGAAACACCGAAATCTTCCATCGCTTCCAGCCAGTGTCGGAAGCGGGTCCAGCCCGGAGCGACCTCAGCCCATTGACCGACATCTCCATCAGCCAGCAACCGGCCGGACATCGGATCGGTGAAACGACCGCCAGCCGGAGCCGGGGTCCATCCCTCGCCCATGATTTCCGTGGTCACGCCCTGGGTTATCTTCGAGACACAGCGTCCGTCCCGCATCAGCGGTACGATCGAGTGGCTCTGAATGTCGATGAAGCCCGGGCAGACGATCTTACCGTCAGCCTCGAGCACGTTCTTCGCGTTTTCGGCTGGCGTGCTGCCCGGCGCGGCGATGTCGAGTATTTTGTCCCCACTGATCAGCACGTCCCCGTACTTCCACGGGTTGCCCGTACCGTCGATAACCTTCGCGCCACGGATCAATGTGTCGATGTTGCTCACGAAATCGGTCCCCCATTGTTATTGAATACAACTACCGTTCGTCTGGAGCATCGTAGCACGGGTTCGCCCGTAGCCGGGAGAGTGGGGATGAACGAGATTACGAAGGAGATGTTCAGGCACAGCGACTGGGCAACGCGTCAATTGCTCGAGGCTTGCCGGGGCCTGTCGAGAGAGCAACTCAATACGCCCTACACCGGCAGCTACGGCAGCATTCTCAGCACCTTCAACCATCTTATTGCCGCCGACGCCTCCTACCTCAACAGGTTATCCGGAAGTGAGCGGGCAGCCTGGATCGACGGTGATCAGACGGACGATTTCGACACGCTGTTCGCCTGGGCAGATGAAACGGCGAACGGCTGGGAGCAATACCTTTCGCAGGAGATCGACGGGTTGAAAGTGTATCAAGTCGATGACGGCGAGTTTGACGTCCACGCCCGCATCATCATCACTCAGGCGATATATCACGCGAACATCCATCGCGAGCAGATCTGCACCACGCTCACCAGCTACGGTATCCAACCACCGGATCTACAGCCCTGGGAATACGCCTGGGATACAGGGCAGATATGGAAGGCCAGGAACATGTAGGGGCCGACGCCCCTGTCGGCCCGGGAGTGCCCTTTCCTGAACGGTCCCACAGGGGCGTGGGACCCTACGATGCTCCCGGCCCCTTCACAAACCGGCCGGGGGTCGAGCCGGTGTGCTGTCCATCGGTGACCACCGGCGTCCCGTTGACGAACACGTGCTCGATCCCGCTCGAGAGCTGATGCGGCTGCTCGAAGGTGGCGTTGTCGGTCACCGTCTCCGGGTCGAACACGACCACATCAGCCATCATGCCGGGCCGCAGCACGCCGCGATCCTTGATCGAGAGCCGATCTGCCACCGAACTCGTCATCTTCCGGATCGCCTCTTCCCAGGTGAGCAGGCCCTCCTCGCGGACGTATTTCTGCAGAACGCGCGGAAACGTCCCGTAGCCTCTCGGATGCAGCGGGCCTTCCGGTTCAGCCCAGGAAGGATCAACACCGCCTGCATCACTGGAAATCTTCACCCAGGGCTGCTGAACCTGCATCCGGAGGTTGTCCTCGTTCATCATGTAGTAGATCGTCGCTATGCCCTGCCGTTCAGCCACCAGGAGATTGATGACGGCATCGACCCAGTGCTCGTTCCGCATCTCGGCGATCTCGTTCAGTCTCCTGCCGACGTACTCCTGGTGTTCTGGCAACCGGAAACCGACCGGCGTGATGTTCTCGATCCCGGCTGAGCGGGCCCGACCGCGATAGTCGCTGTTCGGGTCGGTCATCTCCCGGTGCAGGCGCTCCCGCACCTCGGGTTTTTCGAGGTTCTCGAAGAACTGCCCGCCCTCGGCGACCCAGGTCGGAATGATTGCGGAGAATCCGGTCCCGCTTGCGGTGTAGGGATACATGTCCGCCGTGATATCGAGTCCACGAGCGCGAGCATCGGTGATTCGCTCGATGACCTCCGGCATAAGGTGCCAGCTCGCCTGGCCGGTGGCCTTGAGGTGATAGATCTCGACGCTGGCGCCAGAGCGATCCCCGATCTCCATCGCCTCAGCCAGACCGTCCAGAATGTGCTCGTCTTCGGAGCGCATGTGTGTGATGTACGTGCCGTTGTAGTGCGCCACAACCTTGCAGATCTCGACGATCTCGTCCGTGCCGACGAAACTGTCGGGTGGATAGATCAGCGCATAGGTAATCCCGAAGGCACCGTCCTCCATCGCTTCGGCCATCACGCGTCGCATCGTATCGAGCTCATCCTGATCCGCCGGGCCGGGATCCATCCCTTTGCCGTATCGCCGCAGCGACCCTCCGGCGAGATAGGAACCTACATTTGGCGAGACGCCGGTTTCTTCCATTGCTTCCAGCCAGTGCCGGAACCGGGTCCAGCCGGGCGCGACTTCCGCCCATTTGCCGACATCGCCGTCCGCCAGCAATCGGCCGCTCATCGGGTCCGTGAAGCGGCCACCGGCCGGAGCCGGAGTCCAGCCTTCACCCATTATCTCCGTCGTCACACCCTGGGTGATCTTGGAAACGCAGCGGCCATCCCTCATGAGCGGGGCAATCGAATGACTCTGAATGTCGATGAAACCTGGACAGACGATCTTCCCGGACGCATCGATAACGTTCGCCGCATTCTCACCGGGAACGCTGCCAGGTGCCGCAATATCCAGGATCGAATCACCGCTGATGAGTACGTCCCCGTACTTCCACGGGTTACCAGTGCCATCCATGACGCGCGCGCCGCGAATCAATGTATCGATCCTGTCCACAGACCACTATCCTTTCATTTCCGTGCGAAAACGAGAAATGTTCTCCACAGGGTGCGGGTCTCTATGTCGCTCCCGGCCCCTTCACGAACCGGCCCGGGGTTGCATTTGTGTGTTTGCCATCGGTAACCACGGCGGCGCCGTTGACCCAGACGTGGTCGATGCCAGTGGAAAGCTGGTGGGGGTGCTCGAACGTCGCGTTGTCGGTCACCGTCTCCGGATCGAAGACGACCACGTCCGCCATCATGCCGGGCCGCAGCACGCCACGATCCTTGATCGAGAGCCGATCGGCCACCGAACTCGTCATCTTCCGGATCGCTTCTTCCCAGGTCAGCACGCCTTCTTCGCGGACGTACTGCCGGAGCACCCGCGGGAATGTCCCGTACGCCCGGGGATGTGTCGGTCCCTCAGGTTCGGCCCAGGCTGGATCGAGCCCACCGGCATCGCTGGAGACCTTGATCCACGGCTGCTGGATCTGCATCCGGAGATTGTCCTCGCTCATTTCGTGGTAGATCGTCATAATCCGCTGCTCTTCAGAGATCAGCAGGTTCATGATCGTGTCGATCCAGTGCTCGCCGCGCATGTCCGCGATCTCGTCCAGTCGTTTGCCGACGTACTGCAGGTTCTCCGGCTTGATGAAGCCGATGGGCATGACGTTCTCCACGCCAGACGAGGTCGCCGGGCCATCGAAATCATCGTCGGGATCAGTCAGCTGGGCATGGATCCGTTTCCGGACCTCGGGATCCTGCAGGTTGTCATAAAG
>SLMJ01000198.1 GCA_007133615.1 Thermomicrobiaceae bacterium
CTCGACGTGACGATTCAGGCTCAGATTCTCGACATTATTCAGAGAATTATGCAGGAGCAGCAATCATCGCTGATGCTGATTACCCACGACCTCGGTGTTGTGGCCGGTATGACAGACCGCATCAACGTGATGTATGCGGGCCACGTGGTCGAAACCGGATCGACCGAAGAACTCTTTGCCAATCCGCGACATCCCTACACTGTCGGGTTGCTGAACTCGATTCCACGACTTGACCTGGCGGAAAAGGAGACGCTGAACCCGATTCGCGGCCTTCCGCCCGACCTGATTGATCTTCCTGATATGTGCCCATTCCTTCCACGGTGTGACTGGGCCCAGGAAAAGTGCGAACAGCAGAATCCACCGCTGATGGAAGTTCACGAAGCACACTACTCGGCGTGCTGGTACTGGGATGAAGTCAGCAAGGAAGGGCCGAAGGGCTAAGTCATGGCAACTGATGTAAGAACGACCCAGGAAGTTCGCGAACAAGAGGGTAAGAAGAAGCTGCTCGAGGTCAATGGCCTCAAGATGCACTTCCCACTTACGCAGGGAATTATCTTCCAGCGGCAGGTCGGCGCGGTGAAAGCCGTTGACGGCGTCACGTTTGAAGTCTATGAAGGTGAGACACTCGGTCTCGTAGGTGAGTCCGGCTGTGGTAAGAGCACCACCGGCCGTGCGATTCTCCAGCTTTACAAGCCGACCGCAGGTGAAGTCATCTTCGACGGTCAGGATCTGGTCAAGCTTGATGGTGGCGCTATGCGTCGCATGCGCCGATATTTGCAGATGATCTTCCAGGATCCATACGCATCGCTTAACCCGCGTATGACGGTCGGTAGCATCATCAGCGAGCCGATGCAGATCCATAACCTGGTACCGAAAGACCAGCGAAACCAGCGAGTTCAGGAACTTCTGGAAACGGTTGGTCTGAACCCGTACTTCGCCAACCGTTACCCGCACGAGTTCTCGGGTGGTCAGCGGCAGCGTATCGGTGTTGCTCGCGCGCTGGCAGCGAACCCGCAGTTCATCGTTGCCGACGAGCCGGTCTCGGCGCTGGACGTTTCGATTCAGGCACAGATCATCAACCTGCTCGAAGAGCTGCAGGAAGAATTCAACCTTACATACCTTTTCATCGCGCACGACCTTAGTGTTGTGAAGCACATCTCTGACCGCGTCGGCGTGATGTATCTCGGTAAGTTCGCGGAGCTGGCGGACCGCAACGCGATCTACGACGATCCGCTGCATCCGTACACCAAGGCGCTCCTTTCGGCCGTTCCAATTCCGGACCCGGTCATTGAGAAGAAGCGTGAGCGCATCATTCTCACCGGTGACGTTCCGAGCCCGATCAATCCGCCGTCCGGCTGCGTGTTCCATACTCGCTGCCCGTACGTGATGGATGTCTGCCGGAAGGTGGAACCGCAGTTCGTCGATCAGGGTGGCGGCCACTACGTCGCATGCCACCTCTATCCGAACTCCGGCGCCTAGGCGCCATCTGGTCTAACGGGTTGTGTTTGGTTTTGATACGCTCGAACCACTGACCCTCATCGCGATCCTGTTCGCGTTCGTCGTCGGGATCACGGTTCACGAATTCAGTCATGCATGGTCTGCCCTGTTGCTCGGTGACAATACCGCCGAGCAGCAGGGCAGAGTCACGTTAAACCCGCTCTCCCATCTGGATCCGATCGGCAGCATCGGCGTGCTGGTCATCGCCGTCTTCGGGTTTGGTATCGGCTGGGGAAGGCCGGTTCCTGTCAATCCGTCGCGGGTTCGCTGGCGGCAACGAGGGCTGGCAATCACCGCGATTGCCGGTCCGGTTTCGAATCTGGTGATCGCCACGGCGTTCGTCATTCCGTTGAGAATCGTCGATACTGCGACGGTCGATCCCAACATCATCACGATTGCAACGACGATGGTGCTGGTGAACATACTGCTGGCATCGTTCAACCTGATCCCGGTCCCGCCGCTCGATGGACACAAAATCCTCGTCGGGATCCTGCCGAACTTCTGGTACCAGTATCTCGCCCCGCTGGAACGCTACGGCATCGGGATCCTGCTCGTTCTGATCATGTCCAGCTTTCTTTTCGGTGGAAGCATTCTGCGGGCGATGTACGAGCCGCCATTCCAGGCATTGTCGTCACTGATGCTGGGGTAGCCACGTTGAACGTACTGCAAGCTCGCTACCGCATTACACAGGGAGTCAGACATCTGACCGACCGGGAAGTACCATCGGTCGACTCCACGTTGAAAGAGCTCCTCACGCCACAACAGTGGCACCTCGTGGAACGCCTCGCTCCGGCCGATCGAGATCATCTCCTGCGAGTCCATCAGTCTCTGGTTCGCGAGGGCGTAACTGATCAGGACCTGCTCCTGGCCGGACTACTGCACGACGTCGGGAAAGCTGACGAGCGCGCCCGAGTGACACTGTTTCATCGCGCGTTGAACGTACTTGTTGGTCGTGTATCACGGGGATTACTCGAACGCATCGCCAACCCGAATGGCGGCTGGATCGCGCATGGAACGTATCTCACGCTCAATCACGCCCGGCTCGGTGCAGACCTGGCACGGCACGCCGGGGCCAGCGATCGCACATGCTGGCTCATTGCTCACCACGACGATGGTACGATTTCCGGAGATGGGGACCTGCAATTGCTGCAGGAGATCGATGCGAGGGAATAGGGATTGACCGCGCCACCAGTTTCGCCATTATCCGAATCCTCGATCACCGGATACCAGCTCCGGTTGCCGAATTTTGAGGGGCCACTTGACGTGCTCCTGCGGCTGATCGAACGCAATCAACTCGAGATCACCGAGGTCTCGCTGGTTGAGGTGACTGATCAGTTCCTGAGTTACGTGGCGGAACTGCCACACACCTCGCCGGACGTTCTGGCGGAGTTCACGTCGATCGCGTCCCGGCTGCTCCTGCTCAAATCGCGATCATTGCTTCCATCGGATCCGGTTCAGGAAGAGGACGAGGTCGTCGAAGACCTCACGGCCCAGCTCATTGCCTACAAGAAGATCAAGGATGCCGCTGCCCTGCTCAAAGAGCGTCAGGACGCCGGGCTTCACGCGTACGGCCGTCCTCCTGTCGCTCATCCTCGCGAAGAGCGAGTCGAAAACCTGCTGGCAATGCCGGCGGCGACGCTCGTCAAAGCGATCAAGCGGTGTGTCAACCGGCAGGCTCCAGAGCCGACCCCATTTCGGCCCCGCCCGGTTATATCGCTGGCCGAGATGACGCGGAAGATCATCGGTCGCCTTCGCAGTGCCGGCCGAACCCGATTCTCCGCGTTACTCTCGCGCAAGCCAGATCGCCACGAGCAGGTGGCCGGTTTCGTCGCACTCCTCGCTCTGTGGAAACAGCATGCCGTCGATCTCTGGCAGCCGGAACGATTCGCCGACATCGAGATCGAACCAGTTCAGGGAGGCATGCCGGCCGCGGAACAGGTCGCCGATGACTGATCAACCGGAGATCCCTGAGCAGAACGAG
>SLMJ01000334.1 GCA_007133615.1 Thermomicrobiaceae bacterium
CCCGGTCAACAACGAGGGTGGCGAACGTCGCCTGAACGTGCTGATCACCCGTTCCCGTCGACGCTGTGAGGTCTTTACGAACATCACCGACGAAGACATCTCAGCCAGCAGCCCGAGCCAGGGCGTTCAGGCCTTGCGGACGTTCCTGCGCTTCGCCAGAACGAACGAGTTCCCGGTGGCGGGATGGACCGGGGAAGAGGTGCAATCGCCATTCGAACATGCCGTGAAGCTGGCGCTGGAACGCGAGGGGTGGGAAATCCACACGCAGGTCGGCTCCGCCGGGTACTTCATCGATCTCGCGGTCGTGGATCAGGATCGACCCGGACGGTATCTGCTGGCGATCGAGTGCGACGGGGCAAGCTACCACAGTGCCCGATCATCCCGCGATCGGGACCGACTCCGCCAGCAGGTGCTGGAGAGCCTGGGCTGGCGCTTCCACCGGATCTGGAGCACGGACTGGTTTGCCGATCCACGAAACGAACTGAGCCGGGCAGTTCGGGCGATCGAGGAAGCGCGACAAGCGCAGGAGGACGATGCGCCGCCGGTCAGATCGGTCGAAGAATCCAATTCAGTGGTGCGTGAGCAAACCCAGCCGATCGTCGGCCCGGACAACGACATCGAACTGGCGCCGTACGAGTTCGCCGACATTGCCTTCCAGGTCGGTGACGGCGGATTCGAGGCGATCTCCGACGACGACATTGCCGACGCGATCCTTGAAATTGCTGACGTTGAAGGACCAATCCATCATACGGTGCTCTTTCGCCGGATAACCCAGGCAGCCGGCCTGAAGCGCACCGGAAGCCGGATCCGGGATCGGATAGCCGGCGTCCTGAAACGACTGGTTGCTAACAACCGGATCGTGCTGCGCGACGAATTTGTCTGGCCGGCGGGAATGACCCAGCCGCCGTTGCGGTCACGAACCTATCTGGATACGAGCGAGCGCAAGCTGGAGCTCATCGCCCCGCAAGAGCTGGATGCGATCATTCTGGATATCGTCCAGCGTTCGTTCTCGATCGGTGCAGACGAGACGGCCAGGCTGGTGATTCGCAGCATCGGACTGCAGAGAAGCGGGCACAACGCCGTGGCGATTGTGCGGGACCGGATTCAGGACCTGCTGAACAACGGTGCGCTAACCGAGCAAGGTGGCGCTCTGACATTGGCTGACAATTGAACCACTCATTGATTTCAACGTATATGATTACTGTTTTGTACTAATTCAGCTCAGATTATTGACATTTCCCCACCAGGCGGCTACTATCTCTCACAGATGGGTCCCATTCGTGTGCGTTTACCTTGAGCGTGAATCGATGCGTCTGTGAGTAACGAGAGCCCTGGATTGCGCCTAACCAGAATCCCATTGTTCGCGGTGCTTGTCGCATCAGGCCTCGCCGGATTCGGGAACATCCTGTCGCTGGTGGTCGTACCGTGGCTCGTCTATCAGGTGACTGGCAGCGGTGCCCAGACCGGCGTCGTCGGATTCGCTGCGGCAGTTCCGCTGGTTCTCTCCGGAATGTTCGGCGGGGTGTTTATTGACCGTATCGGCCACTCCCGCGCCGCAGTCATCGCGGAGATCTTCTCGGGCGTCTTCCTGGCACTAATTCCGATCCTGCACCTCACGTTCGGCCTGAACGTCCCCCTGATCGCCTTACTCGTCTTCGTGAGCAACCTCTTCAGCGCGCCCGGTATGACCGCGCGACGTGCGCTGGTTCCAGAAGTTGCCGGTCAGGCGGAAATGCCGCTGGAGCGGGCGAACTCACTCGAGCAGATGATGTTGCGGTTCCCGCAGTTGATCGGTCCCGCAATCGCCGGTGGACTGATGGCGGTCATTCATCCAGCCCAGGTGATCTGGCTGGCGGTTGGTGTTGTCTGGCTGGCGGCGCTGTCGATATTCATCGGTGTCCCCTTTGTTCGGGCTACCGACGAAGAGTCGGAACCATCGACCTACCTGGCGGACCTGCTGGTCGGCTTCCGGTTTCTGATGCAGGACAGGCTGATGCGGGCGCTGGTGTTCATCCTCGCTTTTACCAACCTTCTGGAAGCACCCCTCTCTGTCATCGCACCGATCTACGCGACCGACGTCCTGGAGAGCCCGGTCGGCCTGGGAATTATGATGGCCGGGCTTGGAATCGGACTGATGCTTGGCGTTGGCTGGTTTGCCTGGTTCGGACATCGGCTTCCGCGTCGTTTCATCTTTATCTTCGGTCTCTGTGGAATCGGAGCGACATACTGGCTGCTCGCGTTGCTGCCGGGAATGTGGATGACGGCGGGGATTCTGTTTGCGCTCGGCCTTCTAGCGGGGCCGGTGAATCCGATGCTCTCGACGATCTCCCAGGAGCGTGTCCCGGCGGAGCTTCGAGGTCGGGTCTTCGGCCTGATGGCGGCAATTGCCCTCTCCGCCATGCCGGTGGGGAGGCTTCTGGGCGGGATGCTCGTCGACTGGATTGGCCTCTCCGGGACGCTCATCGTCCAGGCAATCGGATTCGCTGGGGCTGGAGCCGTGATGCTGCTGCTACCTGCGCTAAAACTCCTCAACGAGCGACCGGAATCTCCGAATGTTCGCCAGCCAGAGCCCTCCCCGACCCCGGGCGTTGAACGGGTTCGCTGAGTTCTCCGACTTTTCACATTCCATTCAATTCCGTGTAAAACCATTGTTCCTGTGCCCGGTCGGGTACACTGAACGATGATGAATTGAGCCAGCAGCGAAAGAGGACACGTGGCGCGAATTCCGCAGGACTATCACATGCACACCCATTTCTCGCCCGATAGCAAGCAGACAATGGAAACGATCTGCGAGCGCGCAATCGAGCGGGGAATCGGGGAGATTGCCATTACCGATCACTTCGATCTGATTGAGTGCGACGATGGCAACGAGTTCTACGATCCGGAGGCGTACTTCAAGAGCCTTGAAGAGGTGCGGGAGAAGTATGAGGGACGGCTGACGATCCGGGCTGGAGTCGAAATCGGCGAACCACATAGGTTCCAGGAGCGAACCGACGCCTTGCTCGATGCCTATCCATACGACTTCGTGATCGGTTCACTGCACTGGGTCGGTGACCAGCTCATTCTGTCGTCCGGCTACTTCGAAGGCCGGGACGTGATCGACGCCTATCGGAGCTACTTCGAGGAAATGCTCGAGATGGTGAAGGTCGGCCGATTCGATATCGTCGGCCACATCGATGTCGGCAAGCGATACGGCTACGATGTCCACGGCCACTATGACGTAACACCGTTCGAAGAAGAGCTCCGGGAGATCTACCGGGTGCTCGTCGAGCGCGGCAAGGGCATCGAGATCAACCAGGGGAGCCTTCGCCGGAAGGTTGAAGAACCGGCTCCAAACTCGATTGGCCTGCAGTGGTACCGGGAGGAGGGCGGAGAGATCCTGACACTCGGCTCGGACGCGCACAATCCGGATGCCATCGGATACTGCCTGAGTAGCGCAATCGAGATGGCGCAGAACGCTGGTTTCAGCCA
>SLMJ01000270.1 GCA_007133615.1 Thermomicrobiaceae bacterium
GAACAGGGAATCGGGATCGCCTATACGCCGGGATCGTCGCGGCAGTCAGTCGTGGAGTTGACGTTCGGGCTGGCAATTGCCGCATTACGGGAGATCCCGAAGAATGACCGCCTGATGCATCAGGGCGAGTGGCCGCAGGGGATGGGACGGACCCTGCGTGGCAGAACGCTCTCGATCATCGGATTCGGCAAGATCGGCGCGGCACTCGTCCCGGCAGCCGAGGTGTTTGGAATGGATGTGGTCGCTTGGGGTCGGGAGAACTCCCGTACCAGGGCAGAAGAGCTTGGGGTTGCATTTACGACAGATCTTACCGACGCATTCGCGCGCGGCGATGTCGTCTCGGTGAATCTCGGATTGAATGAACACACGCGGGATCTTATCGGGCAGAAACATCTTGACGCATTGACATTCGGATCAATATTGATCAACACGTCTCGTGGCGCTGTCATCGAGGAAGTGGCGCTCATCGAGCGCCTTCGGCAGGGCGACATCATGGCCGCCCTGGATGTCTTTCATGAAGAACCGCTGCCGGCCGATCATCCGCTGCGCTCCATGGACAACGTCACCCTCTCGCCGCACATCGGCTGGATCACTGACGACAACTACCGGAACGTCGTCTCGATGTGTATTGAGAATATCCGGGAGTTCCTGGCCGAGAACGGGTAGCAGGTTCAACTCAATTCGACCGCTTCGCGCCGGACCGAGCACCCGCTGAATCGACGGCAGCCCCGACAGACGTCGCCCTTCCCTCCTGTCATTTCGACTCGAGCGCGACGTCCAGGTTCTCTGTTCAGCGACGGTATTCCCGCTGGTTGTCGCCATGCCCACTTGTCAATTCGACTGGAGCGCGACGTGCAGGTTCTCTATTCATCGAAGCCGGGCCTGCTGAACGTCGCGCGCAACGGAGAAATCTGAGACCTCGACGGAATTCCCTGCCGGCATTCGAGATCTCTCCGCTACGTTCGGCGCTCGACGTTCTCGGTTCCATTTGAAGAGGTTGCTGAAGCGCCTCACTCCGGTCGAGATGACAAATCCGGGGTAAGCGGTGAGACCCCATACCCGGTTGGGATAACAGACTACCATCACGTCCTTACCCCGTTCGCGATGAAGATACTGCACCCTAGTTCGCGAAGAACGCGATCGCCAGAACAACCCCGATGATGACCAGAAACATGAAACAACCAGTGATCATCCTGGTAATCCGGAACATGACCAGCCCGATGATCGCGTTCAGGATTCCACCTCGCTGCATATCATGCATGAAGCGTCGCTGATCCCGCCGGCCAGCGAAACCGCCGGTTGTACGCCCGATTCGCGGCCCTCGGCGCCCGAAAATCACGGTTCCCCCCTCGCTCCCATCCAGTCTCCCCATCGCCACCCCCCGATGGCGACTGCCCATTCTGTCAGGACGGCTCCGAAAACTCAACTGTCAATTCTGAACAACGTTACCGCTCCGGCATCACCGTTCCACCATACTGTGCCTGGAACTTCCGCCAGAAATCCCGGGCCATTTCGTTGGCGTTGTCGATGACCTCGTCCTCATCCACGTTTACCGTCTTGCCGTCCCGAACAACGACCTCGCCATCCACAAGCACTGTGTGCACGTCCCGGGCGTGAGCGTTGTGGACGAAGTTGACCACCGGATCGATCAGTGGCTGCAGGTGCGGTTGCCGGAAGTCCACCAGCGTGATGTCTGCCTTCTTACCCACCTCGAGCGATCCGATGTCATCTTCCATTCCTAGCGAACGGGCACCACCCATCGTCAGCCAGTCCAGCACGTCGTGGGAACTCGGAATCGACCCATCCGCTTCCCGGATCCGATTCACAACCAGTGCGGTCCGGGCTACTGCGACCATGTCCTCGTGCATGTTGTCCGAGCCGAGCGCGATATTCGCTCCGGCTGCTTCAAGGTGCATCGTCGGGGCAACCTTGCCCCGTCGACCGTTCATCAGCGCGTTGTGGGCTACGGTCGTCCCACTCTTTCCGAGCAACTGGATCTCCCGCGGGTTGATGTAGACACAATGCGCTGCAATGAGCTGCGGTCCAAGAAACCCAACGGAATGCAGAAATTCGACTGAGCCCATTCCTTCCCGCTGCTGGACCTGTTGAACCTCGCGCGGGGTCTGCGCCAGGTGAATGTGGAGGCCGACGTCGTGCTTCTCAGCGATATCGATCACTTTCCGCAGGAGATCTCGAGAGCAGGTGTCCGGAGCGTGAGCACTCGCCTGGGTGGTAATGCGACCGTTTGCCGCGCCGTGCCAGTTCTTGATATGAGCCTCGACCGCATCGAGTTGTTCCTGCCCCTGCTCCTCGGAGAACTCATAGCGTCCTCGCCGGATGTTCACCATCACTGCGTCGTTGGCGACCTCGGAGATGACCGCCCGGATTCCCAGCTTCTCGGCGGCTGGAGCGACAGCCGTTGAGCCCTCGTAGTTCTCGACCATCGTCGTCGTGCCGGATCGAAGGGTATCGACCGACCCGAGCATCCCGAGCGCATGGCGATGCTGGTCCTCGATCACGGTCTTCATCGGATACATCTGCCCGTAGAGCGAGTGCGGACCCTGGTCCTCGGCCAGTCCGCGCAGTACTGTCAGGACCGTGTGGGTATGCGAATTGACGAATCCCGGAAAGGCGATCTTGCCAGTCATGTCGATCCGCTCGGCGTTCGGGTACTGGTCCCGAATCTCTTCGGCCGTCCCGATCGCCACAATACGGTCACGATCGATTGCGATCGCGGCACCCTCATTGTGAATCAGTCGGCTCGAATCGTTGGTTACGACTCCGCAGTTGTCGAGAATTCGCATGGCGTTTTGTCCCCCGTTCAATGTCGAATCAATCCTGTTCGGCCATCCTAACCTACTTACGCACAACGTCCAGATGTCTGGTACAAAGAATCCATCCGGAACGACTGAGAGAGCAGGTGAATAGTCGTCGTGGGTTCGCAGAGAAACCCGCATGAAAGGTGAATTGATCAATGAAGATCACCAACGTCGAGGCATTTCCGACCTGGGCGGGACATCGTAACTTCTTTTTTGTCGTCGTCGACACTGATGAGGGTATCTCTGGCGTCGGTGAGACCGGTATCGGCAGCCGGGAAGCCGGAGTTGCCGGGATCGTCGATCATCTGGGAGCGATCCTAATCGGCGAGAACCCGATGCGCACCGAGCACATCTCCCAGGTGCTCTACCGGAGCGGCTTCTTCCCGGCGACGCACCTTGCCGCCAGTGCGATCGCCGCGATCGACATCGCGCTCTGGGATATCAAGGGCAAGGCGCTCGGAGTCCCGGTTTACGACCTCCTCGGAGGGCTCTCCCGGGACAAAGTTGTTTGTTACCCGCATAACGTCGGGCATTCAATGGAGATCGAACCGCTGGTTGAGTCGTGCCTGCAAACGAAAGAAGAGGGTTGGAAGTTCGTCCGCTGGGGTCTGCCACAGGATACGCAGCGACTGGAGCCGCGGGAATCGATCA
>SLMJ01000119.1 GCA_007133615.1 Thermomicrobiaceae bacterium
ACGTCGACGAGTTCTTCCTCCGCCCCGTGCCGGACGAAGCCTCCCGCATCGCCGGTATCCAGGCGGGCGACTACGACTACCTCGAAAGCGTCGTACCAGATAACTTCGAAACGCTGGACAATGACGAAAACGTTGTCGCTGAAGTCATGGGGACCAGCGGCTGGGCTGTCTTCGTTCTCAATACCGAAGAAGGACCGTGCACCGACTGGAACATCCGGAAGGCCATTCAGGCCGCGGTTGACTGTGAACCACTGATGCAGGCCGGCTATGGAGAAGGCTTCTACGAGCTGGACCCGGGCATCATGCACCAGGAAACCGTCTGGAACTCGCAGGTCGGCGCCGAGCTCTACGACCTTGCGGATCCGGATCTTGCGGCCGAGTACCTGGAAGATGCCGACTACGACGGCACGCCGATCCGGCTGATGACGACGCAGGAATACGCGCACCAGTACAACCAGGCTGCTGTTCTCGAGCAGCAACTGACCGATGCCGGCTTCGAGGTCGAGCTCGAAGTCTTCGACTGGGCAACGCTGACCGAGCGACGGAACAACCCGGGAGACTGGGACATCTTCACCACGAGCTTCTCCTTCCGCGTGGACCCGATCCAGCTTCCGATGCTCCAGGGAACATCCTGGCCGGGCTGGTGGTCCGGTGAGGAGAAGGAGGAACTCACCGATCGACTCGAGCGCGAAACCGAGTTCGAAGATCGCTTTGAAGTCCTCGAACAGATCCAGGAGCTGTTCTACGAAGATGCTCCACAGGTCAAAGTCGGTGACTCGCTGGAAGTCAGTGCACGATCGCCACGGGTCCAGAACTTCACGACACCAACTCAGCTTCAGCCATCCTTCTGGAACATCTGGCTGGAAGACTGATCCGTCCCAATTGCACGGATACAAGTTGGAAAGGCGAAACCGGGTTCGACCCGGTTTCGCCCTTGATCGGATTCGAACCAGGCAAGGTATCCCTGGTTCGTGAACGTTGTTCCGCCAACGGCGAACGGAATGGGGTCAGACAGGTGTTGCAGGCGGCCTGGTTGCCGCGAACGTGGGCCTATGCTAGGATGCGTTGCATATTTGACCAGCATGCAAGCACTCCATCTGAATCCGGACCAGGACGTTCAATCGCCGTTGGCAAAACCGGAGAGATACGTCGTTCGCGACGTTCGAGACTGACTTGACCAAGCCAGTACGCTCTCCGAATGGGATATACACGACGGGCCTTTGGCCGGGCTGCGTGCTTTTGACGCTGGCTGCAGCGTACAGGGAGAGTCAACAGAGGTGACACAGTACATCATTCGCCGCGTCCTGCTGCTGATCCCGGTAATGCTCATCGTCGGGATTGTAGCTTTCACGCTCGTCCACCTGACACCGGGAGACCCGGCGTCAGTGATTGCGGGCCCGGACGCTACCTCGGAAGAGGTCGAGCGTCTCCGGGAGCGGATGGGCTTCAACGAGCCGTTCTATGTTCAATTTTTCCAGTGGTTTGGTGGGGTCGCCCGGGGTGACCTCGGCGACTCACATTATCTCGGCATGCCGGTGACCGAAGCGCTCATAGGTCGAGCGCAACCGACCCTGTTGCTGATGGTCTATTCGCTTGCAATTGCGATGGCAATCGGCATTCCAGCCGGTATCATCTCCGCCATCAAACAGAATTCGCTGATCGACCGTCTCGTGATGATTTTCGCGATCAGCGGGGTGGCGATTCCGAACTTCGTGCTCGGGATCTTTTTGATTCTCTTCTTCGCCGTGATGCTGGGCTGGTTGCCGACCGGTCAATACACAAGTATTACCGAGGATCCCGTCGACCACTTCAGGCGAATGGCGATGCCGGCATTCTCTCTGGGCTTCTCGTCAGCGGCGTTGCTGGCTCGCCTTGTTCGTTCGTCGATGCTCGACACGCTCAAGGAAGACTACGTCCGGACCGCGTACGCCAAGGGTGTGGCCTTCAAGAACGTCATCAACCGGCACGCGCTGCGGAACGCGCTGATTCCGGTAATCACGGTGATCGGTTATTCGATCGGCACGCTGCTAGGTGGCGCGGTCGTCACCGAGACCGTCTTCTCGCTTCCGGGAATGGGGCGCCTCGTGGTTCAGAGTATTGCCCGGCGTGACTTTCCGGTGATCCAGGGAGCGGTGATGCTTATTGCCGCTGGTTATGTGGTCGCCAATTTGATTGTGGATATCCTGTACGTCTACATCGATCCGAGGATTCGCTATGGAGACTAGTAATCGACGAGACTCGGGAGCCGCGGACAGCCTGCGCGATGCGGAACGGCAACGACCCAAAGGCTTGCTGAAGCGAATCAGCCCGCAATCTCGCTGGTACTGGGTTCGTCAGCTACTGGAAAACCCGGTCGCCGTCGGCAGCATGATCTTCATCTTTCTGCTGCTAGCGGCAGCACTTATCTGGCCGCTGTTTTCGGAGAACTATCCGTTCCGTCTGAATCCGGTAGACCGGTTGCAGGAACCATCTCGTGATTTCCTGATGGGCACGGATGATTTTGGGCGAGACGTTCTGCTGCGGGGAGTCTTCGGCGCCCGGGTGTCACTTTCGGTGGGGCTCGCCGTCATGGCTGTGTCCGGTATTGTCGGAGCGATGATCGGCCTTCTCGCGGGCTACTATCAGCGACTTGATACCCCTGTTATGCGTGTCATGGACGGGATCATGGCCTTTCCACCGATCCTGCTCGCGATCGCCGTCATGGCGAGTCTCGGCCCAAGTGTTCAGAACGTGATTTTCACGCTCGGGCTGGTCTACGTGCCGATCGTTTCCCGTCTGGTCCGCGGTTCGACGCTTTCAATCAAGAACCAGCTGTACGTTGAGGCTGCGAGATCCATCGGCGTCAAAGACCTCGGGATCATGCTGAGGCATATCTTCCCGAATACAGTCTCGCCGCTGATCGTGCAGTCGACGTTTATCGTCGCGCTGGCAATCATTGCCGAGGCGTCGCTCTCCTTCCTCGGTGCCGGTGTTCCACCGGAAACGCCGACCTGGGGCGCCATGCTTCGGGATGGCCAGGGCCGCATCCAGCAGGCGTGGTGGATGATCACCGTGCCGGGCGTGCTGTTGTTCATTACAGTGCTGGCACTGAACCTCATCGGTGACGCACTGCGGGACGCGCTCGACCCGCGAGCGCGGCAGCGGTAGGCAGCCCTCACCCCTTGTCCCCCTCTCCCAATCCTGGGAGAGGGGGTATCAGTTTCTGAAGCACCATTGATTAACGGCGGTTCAGAGGCAGTCTCAGATTCTGTTTCTGGTAGACAGCCACCTCCGTGTGGCCCAGTCTGGCGAATCATTTAGATGTCCGGCGCAGACACGTTCGGCAGGCTCAGTGCAAGCGGAGCTGCCCACTCTACCGGAGGGTATCGACTCCTGAGAAAGGCGGTTCACCCGCCACATTTGAAGGACCGCCTTGCCGGAGACCCGTGAAGCGCTTCCAATCCCGCAACTCTTCTCCCCTCTCC
>SLMJ01000212.1 GCA_007133615.1 Thermomicrobiaceae bacterium
CAGTCAGCTTCCTGGATGAGCACGGGAGCCTCGCAGCTGTCGATTCACGCACGGTCCCGCCGCAGGGACAGGAGTTCATCTACATTCCGGCGTCGGCCAATGTTTCGAACTCGGCCTCGGCCGGATTTGCGGGAGCAGCGATCTTTCAGTCGAGCGAGCCATTCCACGTCGCGATTGACCAGGTGAAGTACGAGACGGGCGACGCGATGTCCTATCTGGCCACGGCCGCCGGTGCCAAGGTCGGGGAGACGTTGTCTCTGCCGCTCGTTCAGAAGGGCCGCGCGGATGGGTCCGGAGATACCAGCGGGCTGCGGGTCTTGAATCCTGCCACATCGAATTCAGTCACATTTGAACTTCAGTTTTTTGATTCGGCCGGTGTACTGGTCGGCCCCACGCACCTGCAGCCGATTCGAACGACACTTGGACCGCATTCAACCAGCACGATCTACACGCCGGACCTTTCCGGCATGCCGCAGAACCAGCGAAGTTCGGCAGTGATCAGGGTGGTCGATGGTGGTGGGACCATCGTCGGCGTCTCGAACAACGTCAACTATACGGTTGCCGGAGATGGTTCTACCGCATTCAACATGGTCAACATCCACGGCGGATACCGGTTTTCGGGGGAGTGAGGGCGAGTTGATTCGGATCGGGTTGATCATTCTCGTTCTGCTGCTGGCGGGAACCAGTAGCGCGCTGGCTGACGATGATGTGGACCAGTTCGGTCGGGTCGATGTGGTTGAGATGATCGCGTACCCCTTCGTTCCGAACGGCCAACTGATCGACGAGTCTGGCCCCTGGCATGGAGCGATAACGGTGCAGAACGTGGAGGATGCTGACGTCCGGATCTGGGCGTTTCCCGATGCCGGTTTCGATCCGGAGGCCGCGTTCGGCACCTGGGTTCTGCCGCCGAACGGGTCGATCACGTTGTCCGCGAGCGCACTGGGATTGCCTGAATCAGGCTCGCCTGTGGTCATCGCCGGGATGTTCCGGGCGGTCTGGGATGCGCCGGCGGAAATCCGAGAGGACGTGATTAACGAGACCTGCGGTGTCGTCTTCGGTGCGCCGGATTCGGACCTCTGGGAAGCGACGTGCAAGCCATCGATCGCCGGGATTGCCCGGATCACGGCGCCTGGGCCGATGAGTGGAGCAACTGGAAACCGGACCAGCGACGCACACGTCAGTGTCGACGGGTACAACGCGATCCCGGCGCAAGACATCGCCTGGGGATCGCAAAGTGCCTTCTGCGAGGCAGTGCTTGCCAACTGGCCGGGTAACTGCTCCGGGATCGGCACCTACGAACCGCTCGGCTACGGAGTCGGCTTCGTCTTCGATGGTCACAGTTACCTGCCGATCGTGCAGACGAACTCCGGCTGGAACACCGAGATCCGGATCAGCAACATCGACCCGTCGGTGTGGGCAGGGCAAGTGAACATAACGCTGATTGCCAGCAGTCGCGGTGGTCACGCGGCGGGTGACGAGCATCAGATCACCTTTGAGAAGACCCTGCGGCCCGGGCAGAGCTGGGCGCTGAATCTGCGGGATGCCGGTATTCCGGACGATTGGGTTGGCTCGGCGCATATCACCTCTAATGTGGGCGTTGCCGCATACGCCGCGCGGAGCAAGCCGGAAGCTGACATGCTCATGATCAACGTCGCCGCGCCGAGTACCTGGGCGACGACCTCGCCGGGTACACAGTTCCAGGCTGAGACTGAGTCGGCCGAGTTTTCGCATTTCAGCGGTAACACCTTCCAGATGCACGCACCGCTCGTCTTCCGGGACTACTTCGGCTGGAACACCGGGATCAGCATCGCGAACATCGACGAAGCGACAAACCGGGTATCGATCACCTGGTACGATGCCAAGGGTGGTATCCGGGCGGGCGAGACGCGAACGATTCCGCCCCGGGGACAGGAGTATGTCTACATACCCGGGGACGTGGTCGATGACGATATCAACGACCCGGGCTGGGTGGGATCGGTTGTCCTCGAAGGTGATCAGCCGTTCCACGCGGTGATCGATCAGGTGAAGTACGAGACCGGAGAGGCAATGTCCTACATGGCGACTGCCGCCGGTGCTCACGCTTCGGAAGGCTCTGGTGCTCCGGCGCACGCGTCATCCTCACTTGCGTTGCCGATCATGACGAAAGGCATGCCAGATGGTTCTGGTGACACCAGCGGACTGCAATTGTTCAATCCGGACTCATCGAACCCGGTTGACATCGAACTGCGGTTCTACTCGCCGGTCGGTGATCTACTCGACCCGACGAAGTATGCTCCGATGCGGGCGAAGATCCGCCCACGCGGCCACTACACCATCTACACGATGAGGCTGACCAACATGATCCCGAATGTTCCGGGATCGGTGCGGATCGATGTCGTTGGTGGAGGAGGGTCCATTTATGGCGTCTCCAACCTGGTCAACTACAGCGTCGATCGGGACGGCTCTACTGCGTTCAATCTGGTGAACGAATTCGGGCAATATCGCTTCCCGGTGTCGCAGACGGAGTTGCCGTAAGGGGAACTTACCTCGGAACGACCGAAGGCAATCAGGTTCAGGACTAGCGAGACGTCCTTTTTCCTCTTCGGAACAGTACTTTCGCTCTACCGCTTTTCCCCTGAATGCGGATACTATCGCTTCAGGTGTATTGGGAAGGTGGAATGACTCCATCGAAGTGTGAGGGGGATGTGTTTGAGGATAAGGAAACGGCTCATCTATGGGCTGCTCGGCCTGTCGCTGACCGCGACGCTCGCGGTTGGACCGGTTGCGATGGGAGCGACGCCCGGTATTGGCCTGATGAACCTGAGCGGTTCACAGGACAACGATCGGAGCTCCGTGGAGACTGTCAGCCTGAGCGAGCAAAAGGCAGTCGCGTCGGCCGATAACGGCGGCAGCGCGACGGTCGATCAGTCAAATTCTCAGACAATTGATACCAGGGTCAGCAATAACAGCTTGGCTCAGTCGAGCAACATCAACCTGCAAGATGGCAACGCGGGGGCTGACAACAACGGCGTCGCCACCGTAGACCAGTCCAACACTCAGGATATCAACACCTCATTTCGCGATGACAGTGTGGCAACTAGCTCGAACCTAAGCCAGCAGGATGGTGATGCTGTTGCTGACAACGGAACGAGTGCGACCGTCGAGCAGACCACCGATCAGGCCATTGAGCAGAACATCGAAGACCTTGACGAAGATGATGACGTCGATGCCAGGTCATCGTCGAATACGACCTCCAGCAATTCCGCGAATGTTGAACATAGCGGTGACGCTAACAGCGAGACCAACACTGTCGCCAAGTCAAGCGCCGATGCTGATACCAGCAGCAATGCAACAAGTTCGTCCGACGCGAATGCCGATAGTAGCGCGAAAGCTGACAATGGCGGCACTGCTGACTCGAGCGCTACCTCGGTTGCAGAAAGCGATGCCAATGCGTCCAACAACAGTGATGCAACGGCCAGCTC
>SLMJ01000075.1 GCA_007133615.1 Thermomicrobiaceae bacterium
CGCAGAATACTTGCAACGTGGTTCATCACGGTGGACCGGGCAATGAACAGTTCATCGGCAATCTCCGGGTTCGACTTGCCCTCGGCTAGCACTCGAAGCACCTCAAGTTCTCGAGCGGAGAGCCCGAAGGGATCATCGGCGCTGCGTTGGCTGAGTTTTGCGATCAGCCGATCCGCTCGGTCGATAACTGGCCGTGCGTCCAGGTCGGTGGCAATTCGTCGTGAATAAGCTAGCAGACTGCGCGCGTTATCCTGATCGTCTCGCTGGACCTCGAGTTCGGCTTGGGCCAGTAGCGTCAACGCGCGCTCGTATGGTAGATCGCACGCCTCAACTAGTTCCCGGGATTCCCCCAGGTGCTCGACGGCCACGTCCAGGTCACCGCTGTGCGTTGCCCGTTCGCCGAGGAAGCGGTGGATTGCGATCAATACCATCGGCTGGCGGGGATCTTCAGCTTGCTGCCTGGCCTGCTCGGCAAGCTCATGCGCTTTCTCGATGTCATTCTCTGCGAGATAGATCCGCGCCCAGAGCAGGAGCCCTTCAGCGCGTCCCTGGACTGCCTCAGACCAATCCAGCCAGTGGTCATGCGCGGTCATCCATTCACGAGCCAGATCGATGTCGCCCTCGTCGATTGCTATGCCCGCGGCGATTCGATGAGGTTCGGCCGGAACGTAGAAAGCCTGCTCCTCGGGTGGCGTTTGAGGGCCGTCTTTCAAGATTTCCGCAATGATGGTGCGAGCGCGTTCGTTGTCGCCTTCGTACCAGGCAAAGCGTGCTCGGGCTGACAGGCTGGTGAACCAGAGGTCGAACATGTGCGACGGCTCGTACTTCTCAAACAGTGTTCGCAGTTGGTCCCATCTCCCGGTGTGCAAAAGGTAGCGCTCGTATCCATAGAGCGCGTTGTCGTGCAGTTCCTGCGAAATCAGGGCGTGCTCCTGAATGAGCGAGGCCAGGCGAGCTCGCTCGGCCAGATTATCTGTATCGTACGGAAAATGGTAATTGAGAAGCTCGTTACTGGCGCCGAACACCCGGGGAGGTCGGAAATTACGCGCGGTCAACAGCCCTTCAGCGAGGGAAAATGCGAGTTTGCTGTCCTCCGGTTGACCGAGTGCCCCCAGCGCCACGCCGAGCCCGTAAAGGCTGACGTGTCCGAGGTAGTCACTTCTGACATCTCTCGCACTCTCTCCGGGTTTGGCAAGCTCGCGCCAGTCAAAGTCGATCAGGCTCTCCGCGGTCGAAACTGATCCGCGAAATCGACCGGTTGCTGCCAGCATGAGCGCAAGCGAGCCGTTTAGTGCATAAAGCGGATGTATCGACCCAAGCTGATTGTGGCTCCAGGGCTGAATTTCGGCGACTTCATCCGGCATCTCACGCATTATCGCGAGCGCATGCTGCGTGTAACTCAAGCCACGCTTGACTTCCCCGAGATTGAGAAGATTGTGTCCGTGACTAAAAAGCGCGATTGCGGCAATCGCCTGATCCCCAGCGCGCTCGGCAGTTTCAAAAGCGGTTTGCAAGAACTCGTTGCTTCGTGCTGGATCGACTTGCAGGAGACTACGACCCGTCCTGACCAGCAGTATCGCTCGCGTTGCATCGTTGCCTGGCGCCGCGTCCAGTGCTTCGAGCGCATCGGAGAAGCGAGCGAAGGCTTCATGGGATGCAAATCGCCGGCCCGCCTGCTCACCAGCGCGCATCAGCCACTCCGCAGCGCGAGGATCTCGTGCGTGCTTCAGGTGCCAGGCGGCCACATCCGGATCTGGGTTCGTTTCCGCGAGATACGTTTCGGCGATTCGGGCATGCAGGTCTCGCCGCGCTGGCAACGGAATCGTCGAGTAGATCGCCTGGCGAATCAGCGCGTGGGGAAACGCGACTTCCCATCCGCGCTCGGTTTCTTCGATGAGATGAGCCTCGATCGCCTCTTCGGCAGCTTCCGTCGCCGATCCTTCGGCAACCCGCTCCCAGCGATCCAACGTAACCGATTGTCCCAGAATCGCGGCAACTTGTAGCGCAGCAAGTGTCTCCGCTGAGACTTCGCTCGTGCGTCGCTCGATCATCTGTTGGATTAATACGGGGACCCGCTCATCCGTCAGGTTGACGATCCGCCAGCCGCCGTTCTCCTGCTGCAAATCTCCCTGCCGCTCCAGCGTGCGCAGCAGCTCCAGGGTAAACAGGGGGTTGCCTTCGCCAAGCCGTGCAAGATAGCAGACCAGTTGATGCCGCTCGCTATCGGCAAGCGCGAAGCGGGCCTGGACAAGCTCATCGAGGTGTGTTTCCTCGAGCTGGCGAAGTTCCAGGCGTTCGGCATTCGACTCCCGGACGAGCGCCGGCAGCAGTTGATAGAGCGGATGTTGTCGGGATATCTCGTCATCGCGCCAGGTCGCCACGAGAAGGATCGGCTGGTGCTCGATCGACCGACCAATGAAACGCAGCAACTCCAGTGAGGGCTGGTCGGACCAGTGGAGGTCTTCGAAAATCAAAACCACCGGTCGAACCTGACCTATCTGCCGAATGAACTCCAGCAAGCCATGGTGCAGATGGGCCTGGCTACCGAGGTCAGCCAAACCATCCTGGTTACTGATGAACTCCGGCAATGGCGGGAGCTCGTCGCTCTGCGGATACTCGCGGATCAGGTCCAGCCAGGGTCCGTATGGTGGGGTCGACGTAAGATCGTATGCCGCGCCCGTCAGAACAAGCGCATCCGTCTCGGCGGCCATGGTCCGGAGTTGCCGCACCAATGATGTCTTGCCGATCCCGGCTTCGCCCGAGATGAGCGCCAGTCTGCCGCGACCGTCGATCGCTATTCGAAGCAAATACTGGAGCGCACCCAGCTCCTGGCCACGCCCGACGAACGGCAGGGTAGAGGAGAACATCGCATTCGCGCCGATCGAGGAGTCCATATAACCTCGACTCCATCATTGCGTTACCGACAGTCGTTTGCCGAATTGGAAATCTGAAAAGAAGGCTAGCAGAGGAAATAGCTGAATTCAAAAAATAGCTGTCCCTGGACAGAAAGCCGAGCGAGCTCCGTTCGTGAACGAAGCTCGCTCGAACATCGAGGAGAAGGAATTGTCGTTAGGACGGGTCGGGTTTCAGTCATCCGATTGTGCGACTCAGTCAGTGTAAAGCCCCGGATTCTGTTCCATCTTGTCGAACAATTTCAGGTTCGCTTCGATACGCTCTGCCACGTCACGATTCTCCGTGTACAGGTCCGGCGCCTGCTCCATTCGGTCGAACGCCTCGAGGTTGGATTCGATTCGGTCGGGTACCACCTGCGGTTCCGTGTACAGCCCTGGCGCTCGCTCCATCTTCTCGAACCGATCCAGGGCCTCTTCGACGCCGGTCATTCGCGGGGATATTTCGTCGTCAGCTGCCGTGTAGAGCCCCGGTGCCTGTTCCATACGGTCGAAGGCGTCCAGGTTGGCCTCGGCGTCGGTTATCACCGGAGAGACGTCGTCGTC
>SLMJ01000389.1 GCA_007133615.1 Thermomicrobiaceae bacterium
CGGTCCCGACTGCGGTATGATGGACGTCGGTCTGTCGCCTGACGAAGACGTTGGCGCAGGGCAGGGGACACTGATGGTGATTGACGGCCGCGAGGCGAGCAATTGAATCTGAAGAAGCACCGCTGGTTGCTGCTTTCGGTTTACATCCCGGCAATTCTCTTCGCATTTGGTCAGGGTTTGCTGGTTCCCATTCTGCCGCTCTACGCAGCAGAATTCGGCGGGTCCTACTCGCTGGCCGGCCTTGTCGTCGCCGCCGGTTGGATCGGCACGATGATCGGCGACCTGCCGGTCGGCATGTTGCTCCGTCGAATCGGTTTCAAAAACGCGATGATCATCGGCGGGTTGCTGTTTGGCGGCGCAACGATCGCGCTCGGGTTTGCCGGTTCGCCGCTGGAACTCGTCGCCCTCCGGATTCTGGCCGGTATCGGCATCGCGTTCTTCCAGATCTCACGGCATACGTTCATCTCTACGCAAGTCCCGGCCGACACCCGGGGCCGGGCGATCGCAGTATTCGGCGGCATCAACCGGATCGGACACTTCATTGGCCCGCTGATCGGTGGATTCGTCGCCAGTTTCTACGGCCTGGCCGAAGCGATCATGGTCGGCGGTGTGGTCGTTCTGGGGATCGTGGTCGTATCGATCGTCCTGGTGCGCGAGCCGCGAACTGATGGGTCTGGATCGGCCAAACATGGTCTCGGCTTCGGCCTCGTCAAGGAAGCGATCCAGCACAACCCGCGAGAACTGGCCGCCGGCGGCATCGCGCAGGTTTTCGCTCAGATGGTCCGCGCCGGCCGGCAAGTGGTTATTCCGCTCTTCGGCGCCTATGCCATCGGCCTGGACCCGGCGCAGGTTGGCCAGGTCGTCAGCGCCTCGCATTTCGTTGAGATGTTCCTGTTCATGCCCGCGGGATACATCATGGATCGCTGGGGACGAAAGGCGGCGGCGATACCGTCCTTTGCGATCATGGGGACGGGAATGGTGCTCGTTCCGCTGACCGATAGCTACCTGACATTGATGGCCGTCGCCTCCATCATTGGTATCGGCCAGGGCATTGGTGCCGGCACGATGATGACGCTAGGCGCGGATCTTGCCCCACCAGGAAGGACCGGGGAGTTCCTCGGCTTATGGCGGCTGATCGGTGATAGCGGTCATGCCGTGGCACCAATGGCAATCGGGGCAATAGCGGATATCATAGGTCTGTACCTGACAGCGGGAATGGTTGGCGGTATAGGATACCTCTCTGCTGGAACATTAGCTGCATTCGTGCGTGAAACCAGGTGGGACAGCGATAGCGCCGAGATGGAAGCCAGTCAGGACGAACCAGAACACGAGCCGGAACGACAACACAAAGAAACCAGATCCCGGCAGGAGCAGCCGGGTGAACTCCGCGACTGATGGGCCACTCAGGAGTCTACAAATGTGTCTACCGGTCACGTACACTTGGTCTCGAAGGGTAAGGGACCACCGACGTACTTTGAATTACAGGATTCCCAATCATGCCTGATCCGAATGGGTATGACCGGTGTCGCTGCTGCGTCTTTTATTCACCGGCCAGTTTCCATTCAATCCGAACTGTAGAAGGGTGGAATGAATGACAAGCCGTTACGACATGTATTCTGCGCGGTATCCACTGTTACCGCTCAAGAATGTCGTGATCTTTCCCAAAAACGTCGTAACGCTTCTGATCGGCAAAACACGGTCGATTCAGGCGGTGGAAGACGCGATGAGCCGCGACCGTAAGATCGTCGTCGTCTCCCACGCAGAGACCGGTGTCGACGATCCCGAGCCGGAAGATCTGCACGAAATGGGAACGCTGGCGGAGGTCGTCTCGATCGAGCACCAGCAGGGCGGCAATATTCAGGTTGCCCTGGAGGGTCTGCATCGCGTCAACGTTATCCAGTGGGATCTCGCCCGGCCATTCTTCACCGTCAAAGCCGAGCAGGCGATCGAGACCCAGGCCGATTCTGCCGAAGCCAAGACGCTCGTCTCCCATATTCAGGAGCTGGCTCGACAGTATCAGGAGTCGAAGAACACCTTCAGCTCGGAAGCCTTTGACATGATCCAGGCGACATCCGAGCCATCCCACCTTTCGGACCTTCTGACGACCCAACTCGTCCGCGACGCTGCCCAGCGCCAGGCGTTTCTGGAGAATCTCGACCCGTGTCAGCGCCTGGAGATGCTCGCTGTTCATCTGACGAAGGATCTCGATCTCGCCGCGCTGGAGCAGCGGATCAAGGATCGCGTGCGCGAGCAAATCGATAAGAACCAGCGCGAGTACTATCTGCGTGAGCAGCTCAAGGTCATTCATGACGAGCTCTCCGGCGAAGGCGGCAATGAGATCGAACAGCTTCGCCAGCGGGTAAGAGACCGCGGGCTTCCGGAAGAGATCGAAGAAAAGGTGATGAAGGAGATCTCCCGGCTGGAGCGGATGCCGTCCGTCTCGGCCGAGGGCACGGTTGTCCGGAACTACATCGACACGGTTCTGGCACTACCCTGGACGGAGCAGTCCGAAGATCGCCTGGAGCTGGATATCGCCGAGAAGCAACTCAACGACGATCACTACGGACTGGACCACGTCAAGGAACGCATTCTCGAGTTCCTGGCTGTGCGTAAGCTGACCAGTGAGCGCGGCAAGACCGGTGCATCGATCCTCTGTCTCGTCGGCCCGCCAGGGGTCGGCAAGACCAGCCTCGGCGCCTCGATTGCCGAAGCGATGAACCGGGAGATGGTCCGGGTCAGCCTCGGTGGCGTTCGCGACGAGGCCGAGATCCGGGGTCACCGGCGCACCTATATCGGCGCCTTCCCGGGACGAATCATCAACGCGATGAAGACCGCCGGAACAACCAATCCGCTCATTCTGCTGGATGAGATCGACAAGATGGCGTCTGACTACCGCGGTGATCCGGCATCGGCGATGCTGGAAGTGCTCGATCCCGAGCAGAACCACGCCTTCAACGATCATTATCTTGACGCGCCGTACGACCTGTCCAACGTGCTCTTCATCACCACAGCGAATACACTGGCCAGCATTCCTCGGCCACTGCGGGACCGCATGGAGATCATCGAGATCAGCGGCTACACCGAGCACGAAAAGACCGAGATCGGCCGTCGTCATCTGCTGCCCAAGCAGCTCGAAGTGCACGGGCTGGAAGAGGACCGGATCGAGGTTTCCGAGAAGATCTGGAACCAGCTCATCCGGAACTACACCCGTGAAGCCGGAGTCCGGAATCTGGAGCGCCAGGTTGCCGCGGTCTGTCGGAAGGTCGCTGCCGGAGTGGTCAAAGGCCGCCGCAAGCGGATGCGCCTGACCGAAGCCCGGCTGGCAGAGTTCCTGGGGCCAGCAAAGTTCGGCTTCGAGCATCAGTTCAACGAGAACCAGGTCGGCGTTGCGATCGGACTTGGCACAACGGATATCGGTGGTGAGCTGATTCCCGTCGAGGTCGCGGTCATGCCCGGCAAGGGCAACCTGACGATTACCGGACAGGCTGGCGACGTGATGCAGGAGTCTGCACGGGCAGCGCTGAGCTACGCTCGTTCACGCGCCGAAACGCTCGGAATCGCTCATGACTTCCAGGAGAAGGTCGATATCCACATCCACCTGCCGGAAGGCGCAACGCCGAAGGACGGTCCGTCCGCCGGCATTACGATGGCAACAGCACTGATCTCCGCGTTGACCAAGCGGCCGGTTCGCTCTGATGTCGCCATGACCGGTGAGATCACGCTGCGCGGTCGGGTGCTCCCGATCGGCGGGCTCAAGGACAAGAGCCTTGCAGCGCACCGGATCGGCATTCGCCGACTGATCGCGCCATCGGAGAACGAGCGCAACTATGTCGACGTTCCGGAGAAGATCGCCGGACAGATGGAGTTCATCTGGGTCGACAACATGGATCAGGTGATCGCCCAGGCGCTTGACTTCACCGAAAAGGCGGAGGAGATCGACCCGACGCTCAAGGAACAGCTTTCCCACGTCGCGGAGCAGGAGCCGGTCTCTGACATGTCGGATGTCTCGGACGTCTCGATCTCGCAGAGTGACATCGCACAATACTAGTCAGCTGAACGCGTATAATTTGATTAGATTCGCGAACGCCGTGGGGTTGAAAGATCCCACGGCGTCTCTATCTTCTCAGCGATCTGTAACACCTTCTCTCTCCATGCGTCGGAACTTGTGAGAAAGGGGTTACTGTTGCTGAGGGAGCTGATGAGTGAGACTGCCCAGGTGAGATCCGAAACGCGTGCAACCGCGTCGTTCGATGTGATCGTCCAGGAGTACGAGGCGCCGATCGGGCGTTATCTGTACTCAATGGTCGGCGACTACGAGGTCTCGCAGGACCTGAGTCAGGACACGTTCATCTCCGCATACAAGGCGTACGACCCGGAGAAGATACACAATCTCTCCGCCTGGCTCTATCGCATCGCGACGAACAAGGCAATGAGCTACTTCCGGCGCAAGAAGGTTCTGAGCTGGGTCCAGCTGGACAAGCTCACGGATGCCGGTCGTGATCCCAGCGTGGAAAGCCACGGCGAATGGGTCGCCACCAGCCACTCGGTTCAACAAGCCCTTGATCAATTGGAGCCCGATCAGCGAGCCTGCCTCCTGCTCAAAGCAGCTGGCTTCTCCCATGAAGAGATCGCTGATCAGCTCGGGTGTTCGCCCGGCGCCGCCAGGACGCGCTTATCCCGTGCCAGGGACGCGTTCAGGGCACACTACGGCGGCGGACGTGAAATGGAGGGCAACTCCTGATGCAGTGCCATGAAGCTCGAAACCAGATTCCCAGATTGATCGACGGGCTGCTCGACTACGAAGAAGAGTTTGCGGTTCAGCAGCATGTCAACGGCTGCCCGGAATGCCGGGCGCTGATGCAGGCCTATGAGCAGGACGAGCAGGCACTGAACAGCTACGTCCGCCAGGCGCCGTATGCGCCCGTCGCCCGCAATGTCATCGATGAGATCGAACGCATTCACAGTCCGTGGTGGGACGCGTTCCGGGCCGGTAGCTATCGGCTGGCAAGCGTCGCCGGGTTGCTACTAGTCGTGTTCGTCGTAGCAGCAGGTGCGTGGATGCTCCGGGAGATGGCCACAGGCAATCCAGCAACCGATGATCAGCCAATCCAGGAAACCATGATCGGTTCAACTGACGACGACGCCGAAGATGCGGTCGATGATGAACCGCCCGAAGGAACTGTCAACCCAGACGCTGACGATATTCGAGTAGGTATCGAAGACGCCGACATGATTGCCAATACGCTCAACCAGGAAGGGCTCGTTTTCGATGTGGACGCGGTGAGTGAAACCGACGGCTACACGATCGAGTACGGCCGGATTGCATTCGACCGCCACCTGACGCTGCTCGAATACGATATCGTCGAGCAGGACGAGGAGGCACGACTGATGATCGGCGCGTTCGGGCCTGATGGCGGCGGCGGCGGAGCCGACTTCAGTGATGACACGCTGCCAGAATCGGGTTGGCTAGCACTCCCGGCGCTCGACCCGAGCGCTTCATCCATAGAAGTGCAGGACGGCGAAACGCTCGGTGCCCCAGCGATCAACTCTCACCCGGTCGAGGTAGATCTCTCGCTGATCGCGGATCTTGGCGATTCTCGCCAGAGCTACGAATCCGGCGATGAGGCGAACGGTATTGCCGTATGCTGCCTTGCGGTGGAGCACGGAGTGGCGGTCAGTACGATCGAGTTCGACTGGGAGATGACCGACCAGAACGAGGTGCAATACGTCGATCCAGATGGGCAGCCCGTGGAACGTCCTCCAGAGCTCGATCCCGAGCTCGAACCGGCCCTGCCCGAGGTGACCGTCAATGGCGATCAGTATCCGGTACTCGAGCTTTCCATCAGCCAGGCATTGATGTTCGATGCTGACGGGATCGGCGTGATGCGTCTCCCGGATGGCGGAGATCTGCAAGTTCATTACGAACACATGATGCTCGCCATCCCGGAAGATGATCCGCACTTTGCAATCTACGGTGGGCCGTGGACGCTCTCCGCTCAGCTCGAGGAAGCAACAGTCGAGTCAGATACTGATGACACGACGACGACGGATGTCGCCGAGGATCCGACGCCAACACCGGTGCCGGACGAGGAAATCGTCGATGACGAGGATGAACAGGATCCCCTTCGGGTGCTGGTCTACATGGTTCGCGGCGATGAGCTGGGCGCATCTTCGCGAGAGATCGAGTACACGCAGGATGTCGCCACGGCCTCGATTCAGGCCTTGCTCCAGGGTCCGGACTACTATGATGAAGATGTCGGGCTCCAGAGCGAGATTCCGGCCGGAACGGAACTGCTGGACATCGGCCTGGAAGATGAAACACTGATCCTGGATCTTTCCGAGGAATTCACCGACGGTGGCGGCAGTGCCTCGATCCTGATGCGGCTGGCGCAGGTCGTTCATACCGGAACACAGTTCGAATCGGTCGACGACGTCCAGATCCTCATCGAGGGACAGCGCGTCGAGACGATCGGCGGCGAAGGTGCGATGGTCGCTGAGCCGCTCACTCGTGAAGACTTCGAGGACCAGGCCCCGGCAATCCTGCTGGAAAGACCGGCACCGCACGAGACTGTCGGCGAGGAAATCCGGCTGATCGGGACCTCGAACACCTTCGAGGCGAACCTGCAGATCGAGATCATCGATCCGATGGGCAATCAGGTCTACCGGGACTTCGCCACTGCTTCGTCTGGAACCGGCACCCGTGGAGAGTTCGATCTGACGATCCCGGTTGAATATGAGGGCGAAGGTATCGGCTCTATTCGAATGTTCGAACACTCCGCCCGGGACGGCGAACGCACTAACGTCATCACGATCCCGGTTGTGTTCGAGTAACGCAGAAGTCAGACAGACAAGAACCTTCAGTCAAAGACGCCCCTCTTCTGGTACCAGAAGAGGGGCGCTTCTTGTTCGAGCGACAGGCTTCTCTGGGTAATGCCGCATGGAAACAGACGGTTTTGCCTTTGCCCGTCACTGTCGCTGGAATTCCAGGGCGCAAACGAACAACGCCGGGGGTTCAGCCCCGGCGCTGTCTGAGATTCCGTCTTGCCTGGCCAGACTAGTTGGTCGCGTCTTTCCCGGTATAGGTGGGCTCTTCGGTCACAACGTAGTCGTCATCCTCTTCGGGAGCGACCGCGTCGTCAGCGTCATCGTAATCGTCGTCGACCTCGGTATCGTCCACGGCATCGTCAACCGGTGCGTCATCGTCCGTCTCGACGGACTCCGGATCTTCCACGATGATCATGCCGATCATTCCGGCGTCCTGATGCGGATAGCAGAAGTACGTGTATTCACCAGGCACATCAAGCGTAATGCTGTACTCTTCACCGGGTTCGATGTTCCCGGAATGCCACGGTTCCGCGCCCTCAGGCAGGCTGACGTAGTCCGGATCATTGGCGATATCCGGATCAGCGGACGCCGTGTGCACCTGATCCGTGGTGTTGACCCACGTCACAGTGTCACCTGGCGAGATCGTAATCTCGTCCGGCGAGAACTCGTTGCCGTCTACTAGTTCGATGATGTGCTCGGTCGGTTCGTCGACCTCGTCATCATCGTCGACCGCATCGTCATCGTCATCGACAACGGCGTCATCGTCGTCGTCAACCACCGCGTCATCATCGTCGTCGACAACTGCATCGTCATCGTCATCGACAACGGCGTCATCAGCGTCGTCAACCACCGCGTCATCGTCGTCGTCAACGACTGCATCATCTGCATCATCGACCTGTTGCTCATCCATCACCGGCGTCTCGGTGGGATCCTCAGCAACGGTGTCATCAGCGTCATCCGCGGCGGTGGTGGTACACGCCGCCAAGACCAACATGATCACGATTACCGGTAGCACAAAGAACAGCGCGCGCATCGTCTTACCCCCCGTGAAGTGCGCAAACGGAATTTGCGAAAAGACTTACGCTACCCTACCCTGTGGCTGACCAGATGTCAACTCCGAATTTCGTTTGACTGACAGCACGTCAACTGCTGATTACTGTGACACTTCGGCACATGCCTTTATGGTTGCGGAATACGTACACTCACAGAGTTACGCTGCGAAATATGGTGAAAACATGGTGGATCAGCGTTGCGCCCCATGACATTCTGGTCAACCGCGGCCTTCAAGGGTGTGACAACCCGTCGGTTCAGACAGAACAAGCCGCCAGCCCGTAATCGGACTGGCGGCTGAATGGCAGATTCGGCTCTACAGGGCTGTCAGGAACGACTAGAGGTAGTCATCAATCTCGTCGTCGTCTTCGTCGTCGCCATTCTCGGTGTCATCACCGGCGGCCGGCGCGTCGCCGGTTGCACTGTCTTCGGTAACGACGATCTCGCCGATCATATCCACCGCCTCGTGGGGGCGACAGACATACTGATACTCGCCTGGCACCTCCAGCGTGACGCTGAATTCATCGCCGGTATCCATATCGCCGGAGTGCCACGGCTCCGCATCATCCGGCATGATGATGTTGTCCGGATCCCTGGCTTCATCGGGATCCAGCGTCGCGGTGTGTGTCAGGCCACCTTCATGGACGAACGTCACCGTGTCGCCGACCGCGATCTCCAGCGTGGCTGGATCGAAGAAGTTGTCCCCAATCTCGATGATGTGCTCCGTGGGTTCACCGTTGGGATCGTCATCGTCGGCATCGTCGTCCTCCGGCACCGGCGTTTCCTCCGCCTCGGGTGTTGGTGATGGATCGGGAGCCGGCGTCTCTTCTGTCTCCGGGGTCTCGGTCGCTTCTGACTCCGGGGTCGCCGCTGGCTCTTCGGTGACCGCAGCGTCGTCGTCAGCAACATCATCGGCATCATCGTCAGATGCCGCACACGCTGCAAGGACACCGAGTAGCACGAAAACCGACAGGGCAGAAAGCAAGGTACGCATCTCATCCTCCGAAAAATTAGTTGCCGCAAATCTGCCGAGTAGATGGTCCTACACTAGCGGGCAGTAGTCACTCTGTCAATAGTAGTTCCTTCGTACACCCGAGCAGAGGATTGATCCGAAATTGAACCAGTGGTGTGCGTTCGCCGACGAATTGACATACCGTGTCGAAAAGTTCAGGCTTGTCGCATCTGGCAAACATCGTTTGATATCGAGCGTCTCATGAGCTTTTCGAGTAATCACGAGACCGCATTTCAGCTTCCGCACGCTCCAACCCGGTTGATCGGCCGGGATCGGGACATCGAGCGTGTGTCTGAACTCCTTCAGCGACCGGGCGTGCAGCTAGTCACGCTGACCGGGACCGGTGGTGTTGGAAAGACGCGACTTGCCCTGGCCGTTGCCGAGCGATGTTCGGATCTCTACCGCGATGGCATCGTCCTGGTTCAGCTCGCGCATGTTCGCGATTCAGACCTCGCCCTTCCGTCTATCGCTCAGGCTCTAGGCGTCCGCGAACAAGCTAATCAACCCATTCTGCAGGGGCTTAAATCCGCTCTACATGAGCAGGAGCTCTTGCTTGTACTCGACAACCTGGAACACCTCGCCGACGCAACGGATCAACTCGCGGAGTTGCTCGCTTCCTGCCCGCACCTGACGATCCTCGCAACAAGCCGTGCGCCGCTCAGACTACGCGCCGAGCGCGTCTACGCCGTTCAACCACTAACTATTGCGAATACGGGCGATCTCGGTCCGCCAGAGCTACTCGCCAACGAACCGGCTGTAGCCCTCTTTCTTGACCGGGCGGAGGCGGTTGATCCGGACTTCACCCTCACCCGGGAAAACACCTCCTGTATTGCTGGTATCTGCGAACGACTCGACGGCTTGCCGCTCGCGATCGAGCTTGCCGCCTCACGCGTCAGACTCTGGCCACCGGAACGCCTGCTGGCGCGCCTGGATCATCGCCTCGACACGCTCTCGGGCGGTCCTCGAGATCTCCCCCCACGCCAGCAAACCCTCGAAAACACCATAGCCTGGAGCTACGATCTGCTCACTCAAGAAGAGCAAACCGTCTTCCGACGACTCGGGGTGTTTCTCGGACCATGGACGCTGGACGCAGCCGAAGCGGTTGCAGTCGACAGCGATGCCAACGTCTCCGAATGTATCGAGGCGCTGCTAGACCACAACTTGATTGTTCGTGCGGGTGAGATGGGCAACCAACATTGTTACACGATGCTCCAGACAGTTCGCGAGTTCGCGCTCAACCAGCTTGTCAAGAGCAGTGACGAAGCCATTACACGGCGGAAGCATGCGGAGTGGTATCTGTGGCTGACTCGTAACTGGGGCATCAGATTTCATTCCCCACCATCGTCGGAGGCAAAGCTATTGTTCCCCGACATCAGGGCTGCTATCGACTGGATGAGCACGCATGGAGATCCTGAAGATCACATGCGGCTGGTCAACCAGGTAGTGCATGTTTGCGCAACCACGGCTTCATCCGTCAGTGCTGGCGCCAACTGGATAAGAAGTGCTCTCGAACACTCCTCGGGAGTAAACGATCTCACTCGATCCCAAGCACTTCTGAATCTGTCCCATCTGAAGAATCTTCTTGGTGACAAACAAGGCGCTCGTGAATGTCTGAATGATTCGCTACGAATCGCCAGGGAGCACCCACGTACGTTTGAACTTTCCAGCAGCTTGAAGGTGTGTGGCGTTCAAGCCCAGGAAGAACAGCATTACGCCAGCGCGAGCCACAGCCTCGACGAAGCCCTTGCCGTGGCGCGAGACGTCGAGCACGAACCCTTGCAAGCGGAGATCCTGATGTTCAAGGCGCTGGCGGCTTCGGGGGAAGGGGCGCACGAACAGGCCCTGGATTGGGCTGCAACCAGTGTTCAGCTAATGCGTTCCTCAACAAACTCACCAATTCACGTGGCGCATTGCCTCAACGTTTTCGCTATCACGTTGACCGAGGCAGGTGAGCTTTCGCGAGCCACGGAGATGTCTGGTCAGGCAATCGAAACTGATGATAACGGGTGGGCATTGACCCTGTCGATCGCAGGATTGACCAACGTCGCCTGTCGTCTGGGTAAACACGTAAGGGCGGCGACACTCGGGGGATTTGTCAACGCACTGTGCACTCGGTTCAATGTCGTTCTGGTCTCACCGGAACGCGACATGTTTGATCATGCGAATGCGATCGCCCGGGAATCACTTGGCGAACAGCACTTCACAGACGCCAGGGAATCGGGTCGGGAGATGACACGTGACCAGGGTATAGCGTTCGCACTGGAGACGGTTGACCTCCTGCTGTCTGAAGCCTCGCCTATCGAGGACTCTGATCAACCCTGTGGCGAAATCCAGGGATTGACTGCTCGAGAACTTGAAGTACTAACGCTGATTGCTAAAGGCTACCGGAACAGAGAGATCGCTGACGAGCTCTTCATTTCCCGGAAAACCGCTGACAACCACGTCAGCAATATCCTCTCCAAACTCGGCGTTTCCTCAAGAACTGAGGCCGCTCGATTCGCCATCCAGCAGGATATCGTCGATTCGGTCGATACCTGAGTTCACCGCCCTGCCTGGGTATACCCAGGAATATCCCCAGATGACTCATCCATAGAAACTGGGTAGCTTGCCAGATCACAAACAGGCATCTCTCCTCATGCGCCAGCTCCGCCCTCTCCCTAATCTGAAAAGTACACGGCACGACAGCCATGGCCGAGGCGAAAGAACGAAACCTCGGCTACACAAGAGTGAAATCAGAATTTGGGAGAGTGCCATGCAGACGACACTTGAAACACGAACCAGTACGTTCCACGAACACCTCCTGCGAATTGTCCGGACCGTTGGAGTCGCGTTGATGATCGTCGCAGTGTCAATCCTCGTCGCAAACCCGGCGTACGCGTCAGAAAACGACGACTCGGAGAGCGCGGGAGCGGCGAGTCTCGACGCCCCCTTACAAGTGATGGACCGCGCCGATGCGATCGCGCACCTTAGCGATCTCGAGTCGGTCGGATCGTCAGGTGCTGGGGACGAACTACGTTCGATCGACATCGCGGACAAAGTCAGTGCGCTGGAAGACAACGCCAGTTCTGGCGATCCGGATGAGACACACAAGATTGTGCGGTTACCCCGTCACTAGAAGTCCTCTGGAAGCTCATCGCAACGAAAGCCCGGCGATGTCGCAAACCGCCGGGCTTTCGCGTTCGTTCGTGTTTCAATCAGCATGCAGCGGTCCGTTGGTGTTCGACGGTGCGATCCTGTCGCTCGGCAGCCACGTCCTCATCTTCTTCGCAAACTCGCCATTTGTTCGGGCTTGCCATGGTCAGGCAGTTCTAGATCCTCCGTCGCCGAAATCGCCGCCAGATATCCGAAGGTCAGTGCCGGGCCTATCATACCGCCGGCCGCCCAGTAGCCCTGCCCGGCAGCCGATGCCACGCAATTGCCTGCGCCGTAGAGGCCGGGAATCGGCTCACCGGAGGTATTGAGAATCTCGGCGCGACTGTTCACGACCGGACCGCCCTTGGTTTCGAGGGCGCCACCACCGAGAATGATGCAGTAGTACGGCCCTTTGTCCGACAGCGGATGCATTCGCGGGTTCGGATAATCATTCAGTTCGGGACCGTGGAACAACACTTCGATCGCTGCCTCACCGCGATGGAACTGTCGATCAACCCCACACTCGGCGAACTCGTTATACTGCCCAACCGTGCTCCGGAGGTTGTCGAGGAAGCCTTCGTCAAGTTCAACACCAGCCGTGTCTTCGTGGATTGACTCCAGTCGAGCCTGAATCGCGTCGACGAGCTCTTCGAGCGTTTCGCCAATGATGACGTAATCTTCCCCGGTCGGCTCACCTGGAATCGGGTACCTCCCGGCGTATTCTTCTGCGGTTCGCTGATCATAAATCATGAACAGAACCAGATTCGTATATTCCGCTCTGGCTATATCCCAGTTGAAATGCACCTGAGACCGCTCGTTGTAGACTGCTTTTTCGTTGACAACCCGATGACCGAACCGGTTGACCTGGATCATGCTGTCGCCGGGAAGACAGCCGATGCCGAGTGGCACCGCCTCCATCTCCAGGGACTGTTCCAGCACAACCTGCGTCCAGCACGCGTTCTGCATGTTGCCGAGCGCGGCTCCAACGGCACCTGTCA
>SLMJ01000333.1 GCA_007133615.1 Thermomicrobiaceae bacterium
GAAGACGACGAACAGGACACCGATGAGGACCGGGATCGAACCGACGAGTCGGAAGAGGATGTATTTGCCCATGCTCGCATTCCTCCCGATTATGAGCGGCTCCCGGCCGCGATCGATGCAGCCGGGAGGTCAGCGTTCAACAGGAGGGGAAAGCTAGGCCTCTTCGACCCAGGCGTCGGTGTAAACCTTGCGGCCCTGGCCACCAAGCTTGAACTCATTGACTTCACTGCGGACGCCCGTCACCGTGACAACGGTGTACAGCGGAACGATCGCGGCGTCTTCAGTCATGATCTGGGAAGCCTGGTAGTAGAGTTCGGCGCGCTCGGACGGGTCGGTCGGAATCCAGCCCTCGGTGGCGACTTCCTGGAACTCTGCGTTCATCTCACCGTAGACACCTGCCGGCAGCGTGGTGTCGTTGCCGAGCCACCAGACGATATCTGGTTCGCCCCAGTTGTAGTCCATCAGCAGAAGCTCAGCGTCGCCTGATCGGATGCCTTCGTAGAAGAGCGCCCGTTCCTGGCCTTCGTATTCAACTTCGAACCCGACAGCCTGCAGCTGGTTCTGCACGAGCTGCGCGATGCGCCCGAGCGTCGTTTCCGAGACGCTGCGCAGGAGAATGCTGAGCCGCTCGCCATCTTTTTCGCGGACACCGTCGTCGCCGAGTTCCCAGCCAGACTCTTCCAGTGCAGCGATCGCCTCATCAGGATCGAAGTCGTAACCCATGTCTTCCTGGAAGCGATCGGTGTAACCCGGGTTACCGGTCGGCAGGGTTGAGCGATTCCGAACTGCCAGGCCAGCGAGCACGCCCTGGATAATCTCGTCAACGTTCACCGCATGTGCGACGGCCTTGCGGACGTTAAAGTCATCAAACGGGGCAACGAACTCGGTCTCACCTTCCGGAATAACCGGGCCGAGGAAGGCGATGATCGTGCCCTGCTCGTTGTAGTAGAGCTCGTAGTTATCGTCGTCCTCGAAGTTCGATACCTGCTGAGACGGGATGTCTAGAATGTTGATCTCACCGGTCTCGAACGCGGCGATCTGGGTCTGCTCGTCTGGAATGACCCGGAAAATCAATTGATCGGCCTTCGGCGGACCATCGTTGTCGGAGTGGCTGTAATGGTCAACGAATTCGTCCCAGCGCTCCATGACGACCTGCTGGTTGACGTCCCATTCGACGAATCTATACGGACCGGAGCCAACCGCACCCTCGCTCAGATCTCCGGTGCCCGCTTCTTCCAGCGAGGTCGGTGACAGGATCGAGGTGCCGTTGAAGGCCATGATCATGATCACGCCGGCATTGGCTTCTGGCATGCGCATTTCGAGCGTCATGTCGTCGATGACTTCCCAGGTGGCGCCATAGAACTGGTCCGGCCAGGTTGCTTCGTCGTCGACCGAGCGTTCGTGGCTGATTTTGATCGCCTCGGCGTCGAGCTGGGTGCCGTCCTGGAAGTAGTAGTCCTCCCGAACGTTCATGGTGTAGACAAGGCCATCGTCCGAGACTTCAAACGAGTCCAGCAGAATCGGATCGTATTCCAGATCCGGGTTGAGCTCGATGACCGTCTGAGCCATCTCCTGGATGACCTCACCAGCGTAGGCAGTGCGCCGGCGGTGTGGGTCGAGATTCTCCGCGTCGTTGCTGACGCCAAGAATGAGGACTCCGCCTTCGCCGTCGGCCGCCTCGGCAGTATCGTCCTCAGAGTCGTCGGTTTCTTCGTCGGCATCGTCGCTGTCGTCAGTCTCGACTACTTCGTCATCGTCCGGCTCAGCGGCGACGTCTTCATCGTCATCTTCATCACCACAGGCGGCGAGAAGGGTTGTCAAACCGGCGGTAGCGGCGAATGCGGTGGAAATCTTGAGAAAGCGGCGACGATTAATTCCGAGATCGAGCAAACTGGCAGCGTTGCTCATCAGATTGCCGGACTCGTTATTGACAGATTCCGGACGATTATTCTGCTGTGACATCGAACCTCAAATCCTCCCTGAAACAAGCACACCTGCGCCCGGGCTTGACCGGCATCACCTGGTTGCCACGGTCGGGAACACATTCGGCTGGTTTCAAATCAAAAACATCGTGTCGGCGCTGAGCGGCGCCAACCTCTTCTGCCCGGGAACTGCAATCGCAAAGCTAGCGGGGAATCCGGGTGAGCGCCCGAACAATACTGATAGCGGCGGGATTGCTATCAGTCACACGTTACGACAACAGTACCACTGTCTGATCAGTCCGGGAGACTGTCAGCATCAGTAATCTACATGGCGGAAACAATGTTGTCAACTTCTACTGGTTCCTGCAGCCGTCTGGTGGCTCGTTCCAGGCTCATGTGTCGGGCGATCGTGGATCCATGCAGACGCCATCACGATCGCGCTTGCGATGACCGCGAACAGCGGCAAAGCGTACCCGAGTCCGGCGTAGCTGCTGATTGCCAGCACAGCGCCGCCGACGGCACCTCCGGCGGCAGAACCGAGATTGAAGACGGCCGTGTTGAGCGACATCGTTGTTCCAGACCCTGCTTTGCTTTCATCGGCGAGCATCGTATTGAGAATGACCCACCCGATCGCGCCGAAGTAGCCTCCAGCGGCGAGCGCAAGAACCGAAAGAATCGGCCCAATTGGCGCTGAATACGCGATCCCGAACAGCACGCCACCCAGTACCGTCACGATCGTGAACAGAATTCGATGGTCAAACGAACCGATCCGCCCGCCGGCCGAGAGGCTTCCGAGCAGGAAACCGATTCCACCGACCAGGTACGTATATCCGACCTGCTGCAGGCTCAGTCCGTGTTCCTCGATCATGAATGCGCCGAAGTAACTCAGCATCCCGAGCCAGAACACCGCCCGGATGAAGCTGCCAAGGTAGACCGCCAGCAGCGAGCGCTGCCGGAACAGTGGTCGATAAGCGTTGAAGATCTGGGAAAGTTGGAATCCGGATGTTTCTCCGATCTTGAGCGGGATAACCAGGTAAAGGAACGGGGTCAGGATCATTGCGGTCATGCCGACGCTGGCAAACGCCCAACGCCAGCTAAACGCGTCGCCAATCCAGGAGAGCGCCGGTACCCCGAGGATTGCCGTTCCAGACATGGCGGCGACGGTCACGCTCAGGGCCCGGCGTCGCGCTTTGCCCGTGAAATAGCTCCCGGCAATTGCCAGTGACAACCCGTTGAGCAACGCCAGGCTCATCCCCCCGAAGAGCCGCGCTCCCATGAAGAGCACATAGTTGACCGCGATTGCCGTACCGATTGCGCTGAGAACCAGTATGATCCCGCCGCCGACCATCAAGCGTCGGTGGCCGAAGTGATCCGCAAGGGGTCCGGCGATCAACGCGCTGATCGCGCTAAAGAGTAGCGTAATCGTCATTGCCTGCCCGGCGGCCGGAACGCTGACGCCGAGATCCTGTCCAATATCGACGAGAAACGGCTGCAGGCCCATCAC
>SLMJ01000263.1 GCA_007133615.1 Thermomicrobiaceae bacterium
GCGCTGCCTTCCGGAGCATGATGAACAACTTCGCCATCGCCGTCTCCAAGGGCCTGCAGTACGGCGTCCCGCTGGAAGAGTTCGTCGAGACATTCACCTTCCAGCGCTTCGAGCCGCAGGGAATGGTGGAAGGCCATCCAAACATCAAGATGGCGACCTCGATTATCGACTACGTGTTCCGGGTGCTCGGCTACGAGTATCTCGGCCGCACGGATTTCGTGCAGGTGCAGCCGTCGATCGATGACGATCCAACCGAGTTGGGAGACCCCGAGTCGGGGGAAGTTCAGGCCGCACCGGGCAATAGCGCCCCGGCGGCGGCAGCAGACCCGGCTCCGGCACAGGCGGCAAATGGTACGTCGAACGGGCACAGCAACACAGCAAACGGCACGAATGGCTCGACGATGTCCGAACAGGAGCAGATCGCAACGCTGGTCGCGATCGCAAAGGGAGAGCAGCCGAGCTACGCAAGCAACACGCAATCCGATGGTGGCTGGAGTGAGCAGCTCTCCCAGATGATGGGTGACGCTCCGTTCTGCGACATCTGCGGGCACATCACCGTCCGCAATGGCGGCTGCTACAAGTGCCTGAATTGCGGCAACAGCCTGGGTTGTTCATAGAACGTCACTGGACCTTACAGGTTCAACTCCCCGGAAGAACGCCGGCCCGTGCCTGGGCCGGCGTTCGTTTGTTGAAAATCACTGACACCGCGGCGTAGGGTCGCACGCCCCTGTGCGACCGCACCCACCCAGGTCAACCCGGGCCGACAGGGGCGTCGGCCCCTACGCCGGTTCATTGGGGTAGCGCGGCAGTTCAGCCGCCGCATGGTCCTGCCACGCATTCCCGGGTCGGCAGGGGCGCCGGCCCCTACAACGGTTATGCGTGCAGATGAACATCGGATTCACCACCCCGGCAAACGATGTAGGGTCCCACGCCCCTGTGGGACCGGGCGGCGCGTGCGCAGAATTCGATGGAAACCTGGATCGCTAGCGTGGCGTGCTGCCTTATAGCCCCGGGCCGGCAGGGGCGCCGGCCCCTACAACGGTGTCGATAGGGCACTCTGTTTCTCCCCTCTCCCAGCATTGGGAGAGGGGCCGGGGGTGAGGGCAACAACCCTCCGATTACCTGCCGCACCATTCCACCAGTACCGATGCACGGGATGAACCCGCCGCATAAGCCCAATCAGACACCCCCCGGCCGGCAGGGGCGCCGGCCCCTGCGCCAATGATCATGATGTGCCGGGGGTGACGGCGGCGACGTCCGTGCAATAATCATCAGCACACCTGATCATCGCCGTCACAACGAAAGCGACACGCCATGACGAAGAACATCCGCATCGGGACGTCCGCCTGGGCCGATCATGATCCGTTCTATCCGCCAGGCGTTCGGGGCAGCGAACAACTGCCCTACTACGCAAAGTTCTTCTCGATCGTCGAGGTCAACATGACCTACTACCGGGTTCCAACCCCGAAGGTCGCGCAGGGGTGGGTCGATCGGACGCCGGATGACTTCACCTTCGATGTCAAACCCCCTCGGGAACTGACCAGCACTCCGGAGACACCTGGCGACGAGCCACCGGAACCGGACGCCGATCTCGCTCAGCAGTTCTCCGAAGCGATCAAGCCGATCCACGATGCTGGAAAGCTTGGTGCAGTGACGTTTCAGTTTCCGCCGTCGTACCGGAACACGGAAAAGCACCAGGAATACATCAAACTACTGCCGGAGCTGTTTCCCGAGTACCACGTGGCCGTCGAATTCCGGCGACGCGACTGGCTGGACGATGACCATGCCGAGCAGACGCTTCAGCTTCTCCAGGAATCCGGTCTCAGTTACACAATGGCGGACGAGCCGCAGATGGGCACCGGCAGCGTGCCGCCGGTCTACGGAATCACCAACCCGCGGCTCTCGATCATCCGCTTCCACGGGCGGAACTATGAGACCTGGTACAACTGGAAAGGTACCAGCCGCGACCGGTTCAACTGGGAATATTCGAATGAAGAGCTGGAAGAGTGGCTTCCGAAGATCCAGTCAGCGATGGAAGCCGCGGAGACAGTCCACGTCTTCTTCAACACCAACTACGCCGATCAGGGTCCGCGCAACGCCGTCAGGTTGATGGAACTCATGGACCTGCCGCACGAACCGCTCCCGGAAGATCACAAGGCAGAGCAGCAGTCGATGTTCGAGTGAGCTATCGCCCGGACTCAGACGACCTCGGGACAGTTCCAGACGATGATCGTCGCACTGTCGCGCCCTTTCAGGTGGTGAATTCGGTCAAGAACCAGGCGCGTCCGCGTTGCGAGGGTCGAAACGCCACGGGCTGCCGTCAACATATATGCCTGATAGAGCTCCCGGGGCGAGACCAGCGGCTTTCGGTCACCTTCGAACACACCGTCTGTAGCGAGACAGAGCGCACTTCGCCCGACGAAGAGTTCGCGCACGCCAGATGCATAGCACGGAACGGCGTTCGCAAAGGTGTTCCGGTAACCGATCCACTCGAAGTAGCTGCGCTGGTTCAAGGCGTATTGATTACGCGCGGCGAATTCCCGGTGGAAGAGAAACGCCAGGCAGTCACCAACATTCATCCACCACACGAACCGGTTGCATCGGACGCAGATCAGGCACGATGCCTCGCCTTCGACCTCGATCGCCCGGGAAAGCGCTGCGGGAGAGCTGAAGACGGACACGATGTGGTCCTCCAGCTCGCGGAACAATCGCTCGAACGGCGCGTCGTCGAGAATCTGCCGGATGGCATCCCGTTGGCCAGTTACGAGATCGAGCAAGAGCCGCGCGCTCTCCGAGCTGTAGTGAGCATCCACAATCATGGCGAACTCCCACTCGCCGTCGGGATCGGCGAACACGAGGGCAGCGTCTTCGTTCTTGTTCGCGCCAGAACCTGTGTTTCCCCCGTAGGCACCGAGTACGAGCCGACCGCACTCCACGATGTGGGGCTGATCGAGGTAGGGTTCGGTTCCGCCAAGCCAGCTATAAAATGCGTGGTCTCCGGGCTGGTTGGACGTGCTCAAAATCCGCAGCTCCTGATCTCAAGGCATCGATGTTCGCTGCACTCTACCGTGAACCGTGCCGTGGTGTCACGCATGGAGGGCTAGCCCAGAATCAATCTGGCGTCTTCGAGTCCACGCAAGACCTGAACGGCGGCCTCGGTGCCCTTTGGCCAGTAACCATCCGTCACTGGAATGAAATCGTCCAGCGTGACCGGGGCCGTCATCGGCTCCATCAGCGTGTTGTCCGAACGCACGTGGAATCTCCAGGAGCCAACCTGCCCGATCGATCCGTTGAACAGTCGCTCTATATCGCCAGCGCTTATCACGTCGATCGCAGTAATTTCCTCGTAGGAGGGCTCCAGAGCTGAAACCGGTTCCCGGAGCCGGTAGACAAAGACATCCTCGATCTCCCGATCGATCCATCCCGGCGTGATTCCTTCCGCCCAGCGGCGTCCGACGCGGATCAGCTCGTCGTTTGGTGGGGCGATGCCGAGTTCCTCGTCGATTTCCCGGACGACTTCATCAAAACCCTCGCCACTGCGGTAATGCCCCCCAACCGCCACATCCAGGCATCCCGGGTAGGTGTCCTTGTTCTGTGAGCGTCGTTGAAAGAGCACGGCCGGCTCGCCGGCATCGCTCTGAAGCACCACCCAGCAGTGAAATGCGCAATGCCAGTCGCCATCCTGATGAACATCAGCGCGCCGTTTGACCCGACCGGTCGGCCGGCCGTTTTCGTCCACGACGTCGAACAATTCTTCCTGCGGATCTGGCTCCTGCGATCGCATGCAGCGCTCCGTTCACCATTCTGTAACACCGGTCCGGATACGGCACCATGTTACACTTCAACCCATCGAAACAGTGCGTTAACCCTTGCATAAGCCGGTTTTTCAGAGAGGAGAGCGGGACTCGGAATGGGACGCGAACCAGTCGTATTCGAGAACGTATTATCGTTGATTGGCGGCACCCCGCTACTCCGAATGAACAGTATTATCGACGGATCTCAGGCGACGCTTGTTGCCAAGATGGAAATGATGAATCCCGGCGGCAGCGTGAAAGACCGCATCGGCTTCCGCATGCTCGATGAGGCGGAACGCCGCGGCTGGCTCAAGTCCGGCGGCACGATCGTCGAACCAACGTCCGGCAACACCGGTGTCGGCCTGGCAATGGCCGCGTCAGTCCGGGGTTATCGCTGCGTCTTCGTGATGCCGGACAAGGTTGCGAATGAGAAGGTCGCGCTGCTCCGCGCCTACGGCGCAGAGGTGGTCACGACACCGGCAAACGTTGCTCGCGAATCGCCAGACAGCTACTACAGCGTGGCAGACCGGCTGACCCAGGAAATCCCCGGTGCGTTTCAGCCGAACCAGTATTTCAACCCGATGAACCCGCGCTCTCATTACGAGACCACCGGCCCCGAGCTCTGGGAACAGACCGCCGGCAAGATCACCCATTTTGTTGCCGGAGTCGGCACCGGAGGCACAATCAGCGGGGTCAGCAAGTACCTCAAGGAGCAGAACCCGGATATCAAGGTCATCGGGGCGGATCCGGAAGGATCGATCTACACCTCGCCAAACAACATGCGGCCGTACAAGGTCGAGGGAATCGGCGAAGACTTCTGGCCGGGGACGTTCGAATCATCGCTGGTTGACGAGTTCTTGATGGTCTCCGACCGGGATTCGTTCCTCACGGCGCGCCGGGTCTCACGTGAAGAAGGCGTGCTGCTTGGTGGGTCCGGCGGCACAGCCGTCTGGGCAGCCATGCAGGTTGCCGAGCGCGAGAACAATCCAGACGCGTTCATCGTGGTGCTGCTACCAGACAGCGGTCGTGGCTATCTGTCCAAGCTCTACAGCGACGACTGGATGCGCGAGAACGGATTCCTCTCCCGTTTCGACCAGCCAGCCCGCGCCCGGGCACTGGTCGGAGGCCGTCACGACAAGGACATGCCGCCCGTGGTGGCCATCAGCGTCAACCAGACTGTTGAAGAAGCGATCGACCTCATGCGGAAGTGGCGGATCACCCAGCTTCCGATTGTGCGCGATATTGCCCCCAGCGAAAACGGATTGATCCCGGTCCACAGCGTTGCGGGCAGCATTCAGGAGCGCACGCTGCTTGATCAAGTCTTCCGGCATCCGACCGCGATGAAGGATCCGGTCAGCACGGTCATGGATCCGCCGTTTTCGCTCGTCGATGCGGATGAAGAGGTCGAGCGCATCTTCCCGCTATTGCAGTCCGGTTCCCCGGCCGTTCTCGTCAACGAAGATGGAGATCTTACGGGAATCGTCACACGAGCAGATTTGCTCGATTTCATCGCCAGTTCCGCTGACAAGGAAGGGTAATCAGTATGAGCTACGATCGATCCCAGCGTTTCGAAACCAGGGCCATTCATGCCGGTCAGGATCCGGATCCGACCACCGGCGCGGTCATCACCCCGATCTACCAGACGTCGACCTTCGCCCAGGAAGAAGTCGGCAAGCATAAGGGTTTTGACTACAGCCGGAGTGACAACCCAACCCGCAGCGCGCTGCAGACGGCGCTGGCATCACTCGAAGATGCCAACTGGGCGCTCTGTTACGCGTCTGGCCTCGCCGGAACACAGAACGTCTGGTACCTGCTGGAGCCAGGCGATCATATGATTCTCTCCGACGACGCCTACGGCGGAACCTATCGGCTCGTGTCCAAGGTTCTGGCTCGTTACGGCCTCGAGTACACGATGGTCGACCTCACCGATCTGGACGCAGTTCGGAACGCAGTCCAGCCAAACACGAAGATGATCTGGGTCGAGACGCCGACCAATCCGTATCTGAAGATCGTCGACATCGCCGGCATGGCGGAGATCGCGAAGAGCGCCGGTGCCCGGCTGGTGATCGACAACACCTTCGCATCCCCGTATTTGCAGAAGCCGCTCTCGCTCGGTGCGGACCTCGTTCTGCACAGCACCACCAAATATCTCGGGGGGCACAGCGATGTCGTCGGAGGCGCAGTGATCGGCAACGATCCGGATGTTTATGACACGCTGAAGTTCCACCAGAACGCGGCCGGCGCAGTTCCGGCGCCGTTCGACTCCTGGCTAGTGCTGCGTGGTATCAAAACCCTTTCGGTACGGATGCGGGAACACAACCGCAACGCCAAGCGGATCGCCGAACTGCTGAACGAAAACCCGGCCGTCGACACGGTCTTCTATCCGGGACTGGAATCACATCCCGGTCATGAGATCGCGAAGAAGCAGATGCTGAACGGCTTCGGCGGTATGGTGTCGTTCACGACAAGTGGTGGCTACGAAGCCGCACGAAAGTTCGTCCAGACGACGAAGGTCTTCACCCTGGCGGAAAGCCTGGGCGGAATCGAGTCACTGATCGAGCATCCCGGCGAGATGACACACGCGAGCATGGCGGGATCCGGCCATGAAGTAGCCGATAACCTGATTCGACTTTCGGTCGGCATCGAGCACATCGATGATCTGGTCGAAGACATTGAGCAGGCGCTGGCAGCGGTCACCCCGGCGAAGGCTTCGGTCTGACGCCACGCTGAGGAGCGAAACTCCCGAACGAAAAACCTCCCGGACTGATTGTCCGGGAGGTTCTTTGCTGTCCTCAATAGGTCTGTCTGCAGAACGGACCGCTATCGGCCAGCCTCCTGCATGAACTTCAGAAGTGCTTTGCGAGTCTCGATACTAAGCGAGAAGATTTCCGGCCAGACATGCTTCGGCAACGAGCTCTGCTCGAGCAGCGAGGCAAGGTCGGTATCAACCTGCTGAGCCTCTTCCTCTGTCTGAACGAAGTAGCCGATGTCGACTCCAAGCACGTGCCCCAGCCGGGAGAGCAGTGTGAAGGACGGAACGCTACGACCCTTCTCCAGACGGGAGAGATACGAGACGGAGATTCCGGTCTGCTCGGCGAGGTCTGAAAGAGACAGACCCTGCTGCTGGCGCAAACCCCGAATCGCTGGACCAATGCGCTGCCGCACTTCTGTCGGACCCTGCTTGGCGGAACGTGTGCCTACCATAACTTAGCAACCTCTCATTCGAACGATTATGGTGCCGGATCACGCCGGCTCGCGTGTGGATGAACGTAGCATCTGGGCCGTTGAGTTCAGTCACCTCCCTGGAAGCGTCTGATACCCCGAATTCTGGCCGTGGAACGATGTGACGTTCCTTCAATCCATCCGTGTTGATACGCGGAGGGATTCGCACTCGGGGACAAAGCAACGGATATGCCATACTGGTGACAACATGCGGTTCCACCTCATTGCCACGCGCTACTGGTTCAATAACGAACCGAGCACATTGGTTACTGGCATGTCGTCACCAATGCCTACGATGCAAACCAGAACGAACTGATCCGGCAAACACATCTCGACATCGCGCGTGACCATTATGCGATGTCATGCGTGCCCCATTCTGGTATCAAGGTTGAACAAGCCTGCCGTGTCGCAACAGGACGGGAAACAACCTCTGCCTCAGAACGAAGACGTACCTCTATGCCGCCTCCGTACTTATAGAATACCACTCATGCCGTGCCATGTACACACCCTTTCGACAAACCGGCCACCATCATCCCTGACGCATTCAGTAAGAACGGCCGGCAAGTTCCACCATAATCGCCACACGTTGTTGAGAGCGTTCCGGGAATGGTGGGGTTCCCTCTTGACCGGCATTCCGGTCTAATCTGCGCACGAACACTCATGTTGCTCAGGAAATTCATGTCAACTATGCCAACACTGATTCAACGGTGGATATTTCGCACCAGACGAAGGGCCTCCGAAGATCCCGTTTGACTCGTCGACCGCCTGGTTGAACCGTTCTTCGGGACAGGACTCGACCTCGAGTTCGGAGCGTGTCGGGCGCGTTAAAGACCAGAACCGGCGTCTGGCGACGCCGGCTCTGGCTGCACGATGATGGTGATTGCTGGCGTTTCGCCAGGAACGCGATGTCACCGGTTGGGGCAGGCGCACCGCGAATGTGACTCAAGGTTAGCGGGAATACGCCCAGACAGAAACACCCGTTAAGATAGTTTCGGCCCTACCCGTTTGGGTAGGGCCGAGATGATTCACACAGACGTGATTGAGAAGTAAGCCGAAGCCTATTCGACGGTCAGCGTTCCGACCTGGCCACTCTCGCGGTGACCCGGGACCGAGCAATAGAACTCATACTCACCGGCTTCGTCCGGAACACTCAGGGTGCCGGATTCAGACTCGCCACCATCAGCTTCGATCTCGAAGTCGGCTTCATCCAGCGTGAAGGTGTGCAGCTGGCCGTCGGTGTTGTCCAGCGTGATCTCGAGGTCTTCGCCAGCGCTGGCGGAGATTTCGTCCGGCTCGAAACTCATGCCCGGAGTCTCGATCGTCACGCTACCGTTGCCGTTTCCGTTGCCGTCATCGGCGGCGCCGTTGCCATCATCGTCACCATTGCACGCAGCAACTGCGAGGATGAAAACCATCAGCAGGGAGAAACCAACGGTTCGAAGTGACTTACCTGTCATTCTGTCGTGCATCCTTTCAACTCGACTATGCTGCACGGTCGCAGCATGTCTATTCTACCGAAATTACCGTTTCGAGTCCGGCCAGGAGTTGTGTCTCGTCGGCCGAGCTAATCCGATACGTTCCACCTCTCCAGAATGTGTGACTATAACTCTCTCCACCGCGTAATGCCGGCGATTCATCAACGACTCGAAAACTTCCGTCTGATTCCTGCCGCTCGATAACGACCGGGATTTGCCAGTAGGTGGAGTCGTTTGCAATCGTAACTTTGCTGCCGGCGGCGATCGATTTCGACTCCATTTCCCATTCAAGATGCGAGCCACACGCTTCGCCCTGCATCCCGGCGGAAATTCGAACTTCGTCTCCAGCGACGTAATGCACTACCGGTCCGGCTGCAATGCTGGCCAGTACCCCCGCAATTCCTAGCATGAGCAATGCCAGCATCAACCCGAGCCGTCGCTCAACCTTGATCATGACCAGGGAGAGGGTGTCTCGTTCGTTACGGCGCATCGTTGCTCCAAGCATCTCACCCCTCCTGGTCCAGCAGCGACTGCAGCGCGGCAGTGAGATCGTCTCCATCGGCTCCCATTGGCATGAACATCACCAGATCGCCATTCTGATCGACGATCCAGACCTGCCCGGAGTGATCGATCAGGTACCCGCCATTGTCCCGGTCCCGGCGCTCGACTGTGATGTCGTAGTCGTCCCAGACCTGCTCGAGATCGGCGCGATCACCGGTCAGCGCGGTAATCGGTGCATCGATCCGGCTGATGTACTGCGCCAGGCGATCTGGATCATCCTGCTCCGGATCAACCGTGACGAGCAGATACGCAACCTCGCTTGCATCGTCCCCGAGCGCCTCGCTTGCCTGAGCCATATAGCCAAGCGTCATCGGGCAGATATCCGGGCAACCGGTGTAGCCGAAAAAGATCGCGACGATCTGACCGTCCAGATCGGAGAGCGACATCGGCTCGCCCTCGTGGTCGATCAGGGTGAAGTCAGGAGCCGCACCCGGGTTGTCAAGCAGCACTCCCGGAATCTCGCCGTTACCGCCGCTCGCCGAGACGGCCTCGTTGTCTGCGGCATCGTCTTCACCGAACGGAAGACTGCAGGCGGTCAGCAGGAGTGCCGGAACCAGCGCGATGATCAGTGCGGCAAACAGCTTCTGAAGCATCCGTGCCATCACAGCCCTCCCTGTCCGGGATCGCGATAGCCATGGCCATGACCAGGCGTGTGATCGCGTACTTCGGCGGTGACCGTAATCTCGCCGGCTCGATCAAAGATCAGATCCAGCTCGAACTCGTCACCTTCTGTCAGATCGTGGGTGAGGTCGAAGAACATTACATGGAAGCCGCCCGGTTCGAGACTCACGGTCTCACCTGCCGCAATCGGGATCTCGTCGACTTCCTGCATCTTCATGACGTCGTTTTCAGAGACAACGTCGTGGATCTCGGTCGTCTCGGCGATGTTTGCATACGCCCCGATCAGGAGATCGTTGCTATCGCCCTCATTGATGATCTGAAGATAGGCGGCGCTGTTGTGACCGGATGCTTCGCTGCGGGCCCACACATCCTGGATTGTCAAGGTGCTGCCGGAGCCATCGGCCCCAGCCTGAACGTTCTCTTCCGAGGATGCGCAGGCAGCCAGTAGAGGCAGGGTCAGGAAGATTCCGGCAATTACAAGTTGGATGATCTGTCGTTTGCGTTTCATCGTGATTGCCGCCTTTCGGCATCGGCTGGAGCTGGATCGATCCAGGTCTCCGGCCGGATGCAGGTCCCAGAAAAAACCGGGTTCAGTGGGGCGTTTCGCCCATGAACCCGGTAACCGCGAGACCTGAGCGTTGTTAGTCGTCGAGCGGATTGAAGATGTCCGGGTTCTCGTCTCCCTCTACGTGGAGGATTGCGATTGCGCCCTTATCGACTGCTCGTCCGAGCGAGTGATCCACCAGGACATAGTCACCCGGAACATCGAAGTCGAATTCCATCCAGGACGATCCACCCGCCGGGATCAAAGTTGTCTCAACATTGTGGACCGGTTCCGCCTGGCCTTCCCGGTGCAGGACATCGATGATGCCGCCAATGACGTGGAAGGACGAGACCAGGTTTGTTCCACCGTTGCCGACGAACATCCGCACCCGATCACCAACTTCAGCCTGCATCGCGTGTTCGCCTGTCAGGCCCTGGAACATGCCGTTGAAGAGCACGTACGTGGGTCGCTCATCAAACTGCCGGTCGCCATCCCACTGGGCGTGTCCACCCTGCATCGGGCGTCGATCGGTGTAGAAGTCACCCTGCACGATGTAGAATTCTTTATCCACTGGCGGCAGTCCACCGGCTGGCTCGACCACGATCAGTCCGTACATGCCATGGCCAACGTGGGTCGGAATGTGCGGCACTGCGCAGTGGTAGATGTAGACGCCGGGATAGATCGCCTTGAATTCAAATCCCCGGGTCTCACCTGGCGAGACCGTGGTTACTTCGGCGCCTCCACCCGGACCATGAGCCGAGTGCAAGTCAATGTTGTGCGGGTGCCGGCTGTCGGAGCTGTTCGTCAGCTGAATCTCAACCGTGTCGCCCTCGGAAACGCGAATCATCGGGCCTGGAACGGTTCCGTTGAATGTCCAGAATGTAAAAGTCGTTTCTGCATCGATCCAGCCATCAAGCTCAACCGTCTCGAGCTCGACAAGAACGTGCTCTGGTTCGGTCCGGTTGATCGGGCCCGGGATATCTGCCGGATCCTTGGCGATTCGAACAGCGTCCGGCGACGGTCCATCGTCGTCTTCAGCTGCTTCTGCGTGATCGTCGCCGTGATCATCATCTTCGGTCGCGGCACCAACAGCGCCGTTGTCTTCTTCATCATCCCAGCAGGCACTCAGCAGAGCACCGGCGGTCGGGATTGCCAGGCCAAGGGCCGCTGCACGAGTCATGAAACCGCGTCGAGAAAGTCCTTTGTTCAGCATGTCGGTCATTGTATTCCTCCTCTATTGCCTTCTCTGTGGCCGTTCCGGATTACCAGGTAGTTCCTGTATCGTTGTCCTCAGTTTGACCTCAAACACGCTATGTCAACACGTGTTGCCGGGTAGTTTTTGCGTCGGGATGGGGTAGTTGCCTGCCTACCCGGTGGGATGGGCCGGGTAGGTCGGTGTTGTCACATCTACCGAGCCAGAAGACGTATGAGTAGTGGTACGGAAGGTGAATTGCGGTTAGGCTTAAGTGATTACGTGAATGACTACCCAGAAAAGGACCGGGCTCATGCGCATCAGACAGGCAATCAAGCTACTCGCTCTCGGTCTCACGCTCATGCTCGTGGCGAGCGCGTGCGGAGATGGTATCGATTCCGCCTCGGACCGCGTCTCCGGGCTGTTCGGTGAATCGGAGAGCGATCGACTCTCCTCTCGTGTCGATGACACCCTCGCCCGGCTCAGTGGAGCATCATCCGATCTGAGCGTTTACGCCACAGAAACCGTTACGCTCAAGCAGTTGCAACAGGCAGGGATCCCGATCGGCTCGACCGAGATCGCCTGCGACGAACCGCTGGATATGGTGATTGTCGAAGGTATGTTCGACCGGGAGAACATCTTCTCCACCGGTGTTGCGCTTGCCGGCGGCAGTTTCGAAGCGCTGGCGATGGATATGATCGCCGAGATCTACGATCCGGAGACAGATATGCCGCTCGGCATGATCGGTGACGAGACTGGCGGCAGTCTGACCGGAATTACCCAGAGCGACGACGGCTCGGTTCCGACCGGAAACGTTGACGGCGGCCTTGTATTCTCCTCCGCCGAGCGGCACAACGAGGACCGTGAACTCGTGCCCGGCCAGACCTGCGAGGACGACTAGCCAGGCAAATCAAATACTCAGAACGCGGACCCGCCCCGGAACTCCGGAGGCGGGTCTTCTTGTCCGTGACGCTGTTTTTCGGACACGAGAGAGACACATCCTGGCGATTCGGGCTACTTCAACACGATCGTGCCGCTGTAGGAGCCATCGACGCCGGCCTGGCCGTCAACCTGCACGGCGCCGCGCAGATCTCCGAAGAAATTCATGATCCCGCTGAGTTGGCCGCCTTCTTCAACACGTCCGTGATAGTGAATACCGGCCTCAACGGGATCGCCGTTGAGCGTTCCGGAGAACTCCATCGTTGACGAGAAGACATCCCGGACAGAACCCGGTGGCGAACCCGCCACGACGTCACAAGGAGCGAACACGAGCGCTGTCGTCTGTGCTGTAGCATCACCAGTCAGGTCGCCCGTGAACGAGACATCACCTTCTACCTGGAGCACGCAGTTCGCGCCGAGTGGTGTCAGGTTGATATCGTCCGGATCGATATCGACTTCAAACTCACCGCTTGCCGGAACTGTCTGAGCGGCTGATACCGGAAGCACCATACCCGCCAGCAACACCAGTAACAGTGAACACGCAACGATACGCCGCTTCATAGCGAAACCCTTCCGCGATAGATTGATGACCGATACCTGCAGTCTAGTGGGCAGAACATCGAGAGTCA
>SLMJ01000208.1 GCA_007133615.1 Thermomicrobiaceae bacterium
CAGTGGCCGGTCGGATTCGGAGGAGAGAAGAACGCCGGGGTCATGGCTTCGGTTCAACAGACTCCGGGATCCGTGGGCTACGTCGAACTGATCTACTCACTGATTATCGGGAAGCCGACGATTGCGCTGCTCAATCAGGCGGGAAACTATGTGGAGCCGACGCTGGAGTCGGTCCAGGAAGCTGCGGCAGGCTATCTTGATGAATTGCCTGATGATCTTCGTATTTCGATCACTGATCCTCCCGAAGGCGAAAACGCCTATCCGATATCGGCCCTGACCTGGATCCTCATGCGGCGAGAGCAAGAGGATCGCCAGATCACGGAAGCGTTAATCGATTTCATCTACTGGGCACTGACAGAGGGAGACGATTACGCAGAGAATCTGCACTACTCACCGCTCCCCGATGAGGTCCGGGAGATCACGCTGGGACTTCTTGAAGAGATTCACGTCGATGGCGAGCAGGTGTTTGAACGCCCCGATACGGAGTGAAGCCCGGACTCGAAAATCCCGTACAACACGTTGGCAACAAGTGTTAAGATGAGCCCGGCACGACGTCCTCAGTGTCGTGAGGGGGAGGAAGTCACGCGTGGCGTTGACCGACGCGTTCTCTCGTTCCGGTGGCTTGCGTCTCCGGCAGCGACTGCAGCACGGTGATCTGATCTTCTGGCTGGTAGCGCTTTTCTTCGCGCTCCTGGTCGTTGCGCTACTCGCTATCATCGTTGCGGTCACCTGGGATGGCTCGGACGAAGCCCGGGACACATTTGGCATCATCGGTTTCATTACCAGTACCGAGTGGAATCCGGTTGCCGGGGAGTTCGGCGCGGCCCCTGCAATCTATGGCACTGTCGTATCCTCGATGATCGCGCTGGCACTGGCTGCCCCTCCAGCGATCATGATCGGTGTCTTTCTGAGTGATCTCTGCCCGGATCGGTTGCGCGCACCACTTTCACTGATGGTGGAGCTGCTGGCGGCAATTCCGAGTGTCGTTTACGGCATGTGGGGCGTCTTCGTTCTCATTCCGTTCTACCGCACCTTCATCGCATCGCCTTTGTCTGAGACCGTCGGAGAGTACATTCCCCTGTTTGCCGGGCCGGTTGCGGTTGGTCGTGGACTGCTTGTTGCCGGGATGATCCTGGCAATCATGATCCTGCCAACGATCGCCGCTGTTTCTCGTGATGTTTTGACGGTTGTGCCGACACACCAGAAAGAAGCGATGCTCGCACTTGGCGCGACGCGCTGGGAAGTGATTCGCCACGCGCAATTGCCCTACGCCCGGGCCGGAATCGTCGGCGGGATGATGCTCGGGCTCGGAAGAGCCCTTGGAGAGACGATGGCGGCCCTGATGGTTATCGGGAACATGCCGCGAATCGAAGCATCTCTGTTTCAGCCAGCCACAACGGCAGCGGCCCAGATTGCCAGCCAGTTGCCGACCACGGAATCAGATCTGCACGCAAGTTCCCTCATTCTCATGGCGCTCGTGCTCTTCCTGATCACCTTGGTTGCAAACTCAATCGCCAGATTGCTCGTCTGGAACGTTTCCCGACAGAGTGGAGGGCGGTAGGCGATGCAACCAGCCCGTACGATGCGACGCTACCGTAGCCGGACGATCATCAACCGGTTCATGCTGGTGCTGACCGTTGGGTCCACTGGCGTGGCACTCATTCCGCTGGTCCTGATTCTGGCGTATGTCTTCCAGCAAGGAATCGGTGCGTGGGACGTGCAGTTTTTCACGGATTCCTTCCGGCCGGTGACGCTCGGAGAAGGCGAAGTGCAGACTGGCGGCGTCCTGCACGCGATTGTCGGTACGGTGATCATTGTTGGCGTCGCATTGCTCATGGCGATGCCGATCGGCATCATGGCCGGGATCTACCTGGCCGAGTATCCGGGCAATCGGGCAGCAACGATTATCCGGTTTTGCACTGACGTGCTCACCGCTATGCCGTCGATCGTCGTTGGTGTCACCGCTTACATCCTGATTGTGCAGCGTACGCAGCAGTTCTCGGCGCTCGCCGGAAGCGTCGCGCTGGTGGTGCTGATGGTTCCGATCATCACCCGAACAACCGAGGAGATGCTGCGGCTAGTGCCTGACTCGTCTCGGGAAGCGGCCGTTGCGCTGGGTGCACCGAAGTGGTGGACGACGCTCACGGTGGTCATCCCGATGGCGTTCAGCGGTATCGTGACGGGAATCCTGCTGGCGCTGGCGAGAGCCGCCGGAGAGACCGCACCCCTGCTGGTGACCGTGCTCGGTAACAATAACCTGGCCTACAGCATTTTCGAACCGATGCAGGCACTGCCGCTGCTGGCATATCGTTACACCGAGCAGCCGTTCGCCGAGATGAACGAACAGGCCTGGGGAGCGGCACTGCTTCTGGTTCTCATCGTGCTGGTAACCAACATCAGCGTTCGACTTGCAACTCGCAAACGACTCGCGCGATAGGGCAGAGCTTTGGCAGATACACGTTCAGAACGTAGCTTTCTCCGGATGCCGGAAGACCAGCCAGCACATCTTTATATCGAGAACCTCTGCGCATTCTATGGGCAGTCTCTCGCCATCGAACCAACGACTTTGCCGATTCCCCGGCAGCAGGTGACGGCAATTATCGGTCCGTCCGGATGTGGAAAATCGACCTTGCTGCGTTCCCTGAACCGGTTGCACGAAACACTGCCTGGCGCGCGAAATGAAGGGGCTGTCTGGCTGGATGGCGAGAACATCTTCGATCCAGATGTTGACCCGATCATCGTCCGCCGCCGGATCGGGATGGTGTTTCAGCAGCCCAATCCGCTGAGAGGCCGGACGATCGCCCAGAACGTGACGATCGGGCTCGAACTCGATGGAGCCAGCAAGCAGGAGTGTGATGAAGCGGTCGAGCGCTCGCTCAAGCTGACGGCGCTGTGGGATGAGGTAAAGGATCGGCTCAATGATCCGGCAATGGATCTTTCTGGTGGCCAGCAGCAGCGGCTCTGTCTTGCACGGTCGCTGGCGGTTGAGCCAGAGGTGATTCTGATGGATGAACCGGCCAGCGCGCTGGATCCGATCGCCACGCTGCGAATCGAGGACCTGGTCAAGGAACTGGTCAGCGAATACACCATCATTATTGTCACGCATAACATGCAGCAGGCCGGACGCGTCTCGGACAACACGGTGTTCATGACGCTGGGCGATCAGGGAGCAGGCATGGTTGCCGAGGCCGGGCCGACGAGCGAGATCTTCACGACGCCGGCGAATCGGAAGACAGAGGACTACATCACCGGCCGTTTCGGCTAGGAGATCCTGGAGGATCGATCGATGTCGGAAGACATCACTGGGCAATCCAGACGCATCGATGTTGCCGCGGCGCAATCCGGCATAGAAGCCGAGTCGATCAAGCTCCGCACCCGGGATTTGAACGTCTTTTATGGCAGTTTCCGGGCAATCCGCGACATCACGCTCGATTTTCCGACGATGCAGATAAGTGCGCTGATTGGCTCGTCCGGCTCGGGGAAATCAACGTTGCTGCGAACACTGAACCGGATGCACGATGCGATTCCCGGAACCAGTGTCACCGGGCAGGTCCTTCTGGACGATCAACCGATCTATGGCGAGGACGTCGATCCGATCATGGTCCGACGACGGATCGGGATGGTCTTCCAGCGGCCCAACCCGTTTGAGAAGTCAATCTTTGACAACGTGGCCTATGGTCTGCGGTTTGTTGGCAAGATGTCGCGCACTGAGAAGCGGGATCGGGTCGAGCAAGCGCTGAAACAGGCTGGCTTGTGGAAAGAAGTACAGGACCGGCTCGACAGTTCGGCGTTTTCGCTCTCCGGTGGGCAGCAGCAGCGTTTGTGTATTGCCCGGGCGATCGCGGTGGAACCGGAAGTCGTGCTGATGGACGAACCCACGTCGGCGCTTGATCCGATTGCCACCCAGAACGTTGAAGAACTTATGCGGGAATTGTCCGAAAAGTTTACAATCATCGTCGTTACACATAACATGCAGCAAGCTGCCAGAGTGTCACATACGACGGCATATATGACGATGGACGATGACAAGTCCGGGGTCGTGGTTGAGGTAGGGCCGACGGGCCGGATCTTCACCAACCCGAAAGATCCACGGACTGAAGATTACATCACCGGGCGGATTGGCTAGAACGGAGCCGGTAATATGGAGGCAGCCTCCCACAGCCGCGCATATTTCGATCGGCAGCTTCAGCGCGTGCGCGAGGATATCCTGCTTCTCGGTAGTATGGCGGAGAAGTCGATTGAACGCTCGGTTGATGCGCTGAAGCGGCGTGATGCAGAGATCGCTCAGGCAGTGATCGATGATGATCGCCTGATTGACGACCGCACCTATGAGGTCGAAGAGCAGATTCTGTTGCTGATCGCGACGCAGCAACCAATGGCGTCCGACCTGCGCGGTCTCGCGGCTGCGCTCTTCATCATCACCGAACTCGAGCGGATGGGTGACTACGCCGAAGGCATCGCCAAGATCGCCCTGACCGCAATTGATCAACCGCCGTTGAAGCCGCTGGTCGATATTCCCCGGATGGCTGAGATCGCCACGAGCATGCTCCACCGGAGCCTGCAAGCCTTTATTGATCAGGATCTGGAAGCCTGCCGCGAGATCTGGCATGAAGATGATGATGTCGACAACCTCTATCAGCAGGTCTACCGGGAACTATTGACGTTCATGCTGGAGGATCCGGGCACGATCGAGCGGGCCACGCAATTGCTCTGGGCCGCCCATAACCTGGAGCGAATCGCTGACCGGGTGACAAACGTTTGTGAACGCACCGCGTTCGTGATTACCGGTGATCCACGTGCGCTCCCGGGCCGGGTTGACCCCGATTAGCCGGCGAAGCAGACGAGAAATCAGGTTGTTCGCACGACACACTATGCACGCAATACAGAGAGGAAGCTGGATGCTGTTCGCCACGGTCTTTCGCTACGAGAACAAGGAAAAGATCCCGGAGATCCGGCCGTCTCACCGTGAGTACCTCGCGAAACTTCACGAAGAGGGAAAGCTCCATGCAGCCGGCCCATTCACTGACGATAGTGGCTCGCTGATCATATATGAGGTCGAAACCGAGCAGGAGGCCAAAGAGCTGATCGAGGCCGATCCGTTCCACGAAGCCGGGATCTTCGCATCTTATGCGATCAAGCCGTGGAAGCAGGTCTACTAGCGTTCATCCGCTCGATTCTGGGTCGAATCTGATGGCGCGTTTGACTCCCGGGGATTGTCTCCGGGAGTTTCGTCTGTCAGATCGATCGGAGCAGGTTGGGTTCGGTGAAGCGTCGTCGCGATGGCCAGACCGGTAAGAATCAGCGCGACGCCAGCAATGCTCTGCGCCCGGATCGCCTCGTCGAGAATCAGCCATCCCAGGAACAGCCCGACGATCGGGATCAGATACGTTGCGTAGGATGCCATCGTTGCACCGACATCGCGAATCAGCCGGTAGTACAGGATGTAGGCGAACCCCGACGGCAGCAATCCCAGTCCCAGTGCCGAGAGCACGATCGGGATCGTGAGTTCGGTTCCGCCGGGATCGCCGAAGATCAGCGCTAGTGGCGCCGATATGAGAAAGGCCAGCAGGATTTGCGATCCCGCCATAACGATTGGCTCGGATCGAACGTAGCGTCTGGCATAGGCAAAGGCGAGTCCGTAGCAGAAGCTCGAGAAAACCACCGCAAGTTGGGCCTGGATGTTGGCGGAAGCGAGATCGGTCACGTCGGCGCCAGTCAGAACAGCCACGCCGGCGAAACCAAGAATGACGCCGGTGAACCGGGCGGCGGTCAGGCGTTCAGACTGGAATGCGGCCACCGTGAATAGAATCGTGAACAGCGGTGTCGTCGAGTTCAGGACGGCAGAGAGCCCGGAGTCAATGTGCTGGCCGGCCCAGCTGATCAGCGACCAGGGAATGACGTTTCCGATCACTGCCATGACAAGGAGATGGCGCCAGAGTGTTCGATCTCTGGGCAGTGTGAGATTCCACATCCAGATAATGGTCAGCAGGAAACTCGCACCGAGGAGAAGCCGCACCGTCACGAGCATGAGTGGATGGATGCCGTCTACGGCAATACGAATAAGCAGGTACGAAGATCCCCAGACCGTCCCCAGCATGATCATTTGCAGCAGTGAAGTCAGTCGCACGGAATTCTAATCCCCGGGAGTATCGTGCATGAACTGGAGGCCAATCCCCAGCCCGTAATCAGTGTACTGGCCGCGTTTGAATTGCCAATCGGATGAATGTCGTAATCTCACCGCGATATGGCGCTCTGGGACGTACACTTGCGAGGGCGACGAGAGCGAGGATGGCGACGCCGCCCGCATTTGTACAGCACCGCTGCTATTCTCGCTACCCGTATCGACGACAGTGGCGACGTGTGGGCGAAAGGAATGCTGGTGATCGAGGTCGAATCATCGCGGGAAATCCGGGCGAGCCGGGAGGCGGTCTGGCGGCACCTGACCCGCGCACCCGAGTGGTATCGCTGGTATCCGGGACTCCATGGCACGACCGCGTCCGAGTCGATCACGAGCGAGGGGCATCGATTTCGGGCGACCGGTCAAATGGGGCGAATGCTCTATCGAGGCGAGCAGGAGGTCGTGGGTTATCAGCTTCTTCAAGAGATCGCGTTTGATGGCGCTCGAAAACCATGGCTGTCAGCAGTCCGAACCGTGATCAGGCTCGAACCAAGTAGCCCTAATTGCCGGGTGGTCATCGAGTTCTCCGCGCAGCCCGGGTTCTCGTTCCCGGGTCGGTTGCTTCTGACTGGCACCTTGCGCCGCCGATTGCAGGATGAAGCCGACGCATTTACCGAGCGGCTGGCAAGCTTCGTTGAATACACCATGCCGCATCATTAGTGACGCAGGCGCATGAGGCGCGCACAGCCCCCGGTCTCGTATCATTGTCTGAATCTGGCTGAATCGCACTGATGCGCTCAGCCTCCATTGCACCAGTCCGTCCTGAGAGGATTCTGAATGATCTGTCCACGCTGTCATACCCGCAATGAACTGGGAGTTAGCCAGTGTGGGAATTGTGGCGCGCCGTTTACCCGGCGGGCAGCCCGGCGTGTTCGGCCGGAGCAGTCCGGTGGGCGACATAACTACAGGTATCAACAACCGCAGGCACAGCCAGCCGCTGCGTATCCAGATCCGACGTACTCCGGCGAAGCGGCGCCGCGCAGGCGCCGGCAATACAGGCGAAGTGCGTCTCCGGGTAATCGAGCAATCGGTGGCCTGATCGCGTTTCTGATTATCACAATCGTTGTGATTTCCGCTGCGGCGTGGCTGAGCAGCGGCGATATGACGAGCCGGATCGGCGACGGCATTACCGATTCGATTGCCGGGGTTGCTCCGTTCGGTTCCGACGACGATGATCCAGATGTCGAGATCCCGGAGACACCGCCTGAACCGCAGGGTGAGCAGACATGGACGCTCACTCAGGACGAACTCAACCAGAGAATACGCAACAATCCGGGTTCGTTCAGCCCGGCCAGTGATGTCCGCGTTGAACTCGGGGAAGGGACTGTGACCGTGCGGTTCCGGGCGTACGGCGTCAATGGCACCTATCACGGATCACTGACGACACGGGATGGAGTGCCGGTCGTTGCGGATTCCACGATCGACGGTGGCCTCGGGTTCATCATCGGATCCGGCCAGATCGATGACGCCCTCAACCGGGAAATGGCGAACGTGGTTGCAGAACAGAACGTTTCCGTGGAAAGTGTGCATGTCCGACCCGGTGAGATGGTGTTCGGAATCAGCGGTTAAACGACAACTCCGGTGCAGGAAAGGGAAACAGTAATGAAGGTCGAGGCGCGGATTGAAGAACGTGGACTGGTTTTGCCACCGGAGACTCCGCCCAGGCCTGATTTCCCGACTCCTTTTACGCGCGTTCGAATGAGCCGCAATCGTCTCTTTGTCGCTGGTCAGGGGCCAAAAGACGCGGACGGTGGATATGCCGGTCCGTGGGGGAAAGTTCCGTCCGAAGTCACCCTGGAACAGGGCCAGGAAGCCGCCCGGAAGATTGCGCTGACCATGCTCGGAGATCTTCAACGCGCGCTAGGCGATCTGGACCGGATAACCGCCTGGATGTTCGTCCACGGCTACGTCAATGCCGATCCCGGATACGAGAAGACCACACTGGTGATGAATGGCTTCTCGGATCTGATCCTGGAACTTTTCGACCGGGAGATCGGCGACCACGCCCGGTCATCGATCGGCGTTGCGGCGCTTCCGAACAACGTTCCCGTGATCATTGCGGTGGAGCTCGAATACCAGTAGCGCTGCCGGCGCTCACCAGCGTTATTCGTCACGGATCTCGACGGTCGGCTGGTAGCCGTCGCCTTCAGCCATGACTTCGTCCATTCCCAGCCGTTTCTGCAGGTTCGTAAGCCAATCCGGCGCCCACCAGTTGACACGCCCCATCAGCCGCATCGCGGACGGCACCACCATCCCGCGAACAATCGTCGCATCGGCGAAGATTGCGATAGCCATTCCGATGCCGAGCGACTTCAGCATTATCAACTGGTTGGTAACGCCGGTTGCGAAGACCGCAATCATGATTGCTGCCGCGCCAGTGATAACTCGCCCACTTCGTTCGAGTCCGGTCGCGATTGCCGTCGGGCTATCGCCGGTTCGGACATACTCCTCTTTCATGCGAGATAGCAGCATGACTTCGTAGTCCATCGAGAGCCCGAATAACACGAGTAACATCATCACCGCGATATGAGGGACGACGTAGCCTGGAGCATCGAACATCAGAATGCCGCTCAGGTTGCCCTCCTGAAAGATCCAGACGAGTGCGCCGAAGGCCGCCGTAAGGGACAGCAGGTTGGCGAGGATCGCTTTTAGCGGGAGCACAATGGAACCCAGCAACAGACAGAGCACCACGTAGGTGACAACGAAGACGAACACCAGCGTGAATACGAGCCTGTCCGAGATAGTTTCCATCATGTCCAGGTTGAAACTGGTCGTTCCTGCGGTGAGTATTGCAAGGGACTCAATTTCATCGTTGAGCGCCCTGATTTGCTCGACGACCTCTTCCGCTTCCGTACTGTTTGGCGGCGACTCTGTGGTAACCAGAAACCGTGCAGCCCCGTCGCTGATGAGCTGAGCGAGCGATTGTTGCTCCCTTGGGTCGGCTGCGTCGAGAATCGCTGAGACATCGTCTGGCCCAGCGTCCAGTCCCTGAGGAAGATAGGTGAAGATACCCTCGACGGTTTCAACCCCCGGCATCGCTTCCAGGTGGCTGGCAACCTCTTTCACGTCAGCGAACCGATCCGGCTCGAACACCGAATCTCCACCGCCATCGGCGACGACGATTACTGGCGCCTGGCCTTCCTGCCCCGCGAATTCGTTCGACAACGTTTCAGCCGCAACGCGTGGTTCGGAGTTCCGGGGAAGCAGTTCGATACCGGGCGAGCCGAATTCCGCCCTGAGAAAGGGGGTCCCAAGCGTGACCAGCGCGGCAAGTCCGGCCACCAGGAAGATAACGGGTCGGCGCATAACTGTCTGGGCCAGTGTTACCCAGAACCCTCGTCCGCTCCCCGGGGCTGTCGCAATCTCTCGCACCTTCCATCGGTTGATGCGCGAACCGAGCAGGGTAAGGATCGCTGGAAGTGTTGTCAGCGCGTAGAAGACGGCCATGCTGACGACGATGCCTCCACCGATGCCCATTGTGCGCAGTGCGTAGGACTCGAAGAACGCCAGGCCAAGGAGCCCGATCCCGCCTGTGAGTCCAGCGAAGAAGATCGCGCGACCGGACGTGCCGACCGTCATTGCCACGGCTCCGGGAACGTCGTTGCGGGTCATTTCTTCCCGGAATCGACTCACGACGAAGAGCGAATAGTCGATCGCCAGCGCGAGCCCGATTATCGTGGCAACGTGCATGACGTAGACGCTGGTGTCTGTGATGCGGGCCAGAATCGTTATCGCGGCGACCGCCGTAGCGATCCCCGCCACTCCCACTGAAAGCGGCATTGCCGCCGCAACGACTGCACCGAAAATGATGACCAGCAGGACCAGCGTGATCGGCAACGATATGGCTTGCTGGACAACCAGATCTCGGGCCACTAAATTGTTGAATTCCTGGTTCGATGCGGCCCCACCACCCCAGTAGGTCTCGAGGGTCTCAGTTGTGACGAGGTCTCGAAGTTCCTGGTATGTCTCCTCTGGATCGCTGTTGGTGGTGAGTTGGACCGTGACGGCTGTCTTGCTCCGATTGTCAGAGATCAGCGCATCGTCCCCGATCGTCGGGTAGTCTGTGATGAATTCAACGTCAGGGTGATCGCGAAGTGGCTCCAGCGCGTTGGTCACTTCCTCAAGCGCAGCCGGGTCGGTGACTGATTCGTCGGGACTTTCGAAAATGATCCAGAGCTGCGCTCCGCCGACCTCGAACCGTTCTTGTATCGCTCGCTCGGCCCGCAACGTCGTGGAATCTGAGGTAACCCAGCCTTCGGCGGAGAGCAGTCCAATGCCACCAGGAATCGCCGGGACGGCAAGAGCAATCAGAAGCAGCGATAGCGCGAGGATCGCCTTTGGATGACGGGTTACAAATCGTCCCCATCGATAGAACACTGTCACACCTCGGTGTTTGGCCAACCCAGAATGATATGTCCCCGCCAGCGAGTGCAGGGGCTTCCGATGGTCACTGATTCATCACCTGTTCATTGTATCGATGGGGCACTGGGCGTTCTGGCGGTGAACAGGTTCGCAATTCTCCTCTATACTGCCAGAAAGACGCGGGAAGTTGAAGTAAGGGAGCAGCATGACTACGCATGAGTTCACGCCGGATCATTATCACGTCACGATGGGCAGTCACGATCCAGTGCTTCGGATTGCTGATGGCGACACGGTCGTCACGACAACAGTCGATGCACGGGGTCGTGATTCAAACGATGAACTGGTTACCGAGCCAGGCAATCCCCAGACCGGTCCCTTCTACGTTGAAGGAGCCGAGCCGGGCGATGCACTTGCGGTTCGCTTCGATCGGATCACACCGAACCGCCGCCGTGGATTCACCGGAGCGCTCATCGCGGAGCGGATTCTGGAACCAGCGTTTGTCCGCACGCTACCGCCGAAGCGCGAGGTCAACTGGGACGTCGATGTCGAGAAGCAGTCGGTCACGCTGACTGATCCCGAATCGAAGATCCACGGTTACACCGTGCCGATGGTGCCGATGCTGGGATGCTTCGGCGTTGCGCCACCGCGCGGACAGGCGATTTCGACGGCGACGTCCTACGTCAACGGCGGCAACATGGACTATCGTGGGCATGTTGAGGGAGTCACGGTTTACTTCCCCGTTGCGACACCCGGGGCACTGTTTCACCTTGGCGATGGTCACGCCGTCCAGGGCGATGGCGAGATCGTCGGCACCGGCGTCGAGATTTCGATGGATGTCCAGTTCACCGCCTGGGTAGTCAAGAACTCGAACATCGTCTGGCCACGAACTGAAGATGACGATTATCTCATGGCGTTCGGAAATGCCCGTCCGCTCGACGAAGCACTTCAGTACGCCACCACCGAACTCCTGCGCTGGCTGGACGCCGACTACGGGCTGGATACTGAATCGGCTTCGATCATGCTCGGCCAGACGATCGAGTACGAGATTGCCAATGTCTTCGACCCGGCCTACACCGTTGTGGCGAAACTGAAGAAATCCTGGCTGGATCAGATCTCCTGAACCGCAGATATGCGAAGATCAGGAGCGGGAAGGATTGACTGATGCCGTTCGCGGAGCTCAACGGGGTTTCGATTCACTACGAGGCGACCGGAACCGGTACACCGCTGATATTCAGCCATGAGTTCGCCGGCGACTCCCGGAGCTGGAAGCCGCAGGTGGAATCATTTGCCGGCGACTTCCAGTGTGTCACCTGGAACTATCGGGGATTCCCGCCGTCGGAAGTCCCGCAAGACCGCTCGCAGTACTCGCAGGACACCCTCGTCGAGGACCTCCGTGCGCTAATGGACCACCTGGAAATCGATCGGGCGCACGTTGCGGGGCTCTCGATGGGCGGAAGCGTAACGCTGCACTTCGCGATGAAGTACCCGGAGCGGTGCCTGAGCGCGGTGGTCGCCGGTGCTGGAACGGGAAGTTCCGATCGACCCCAGTTCGAGGCGGATATCGCAAGAATCGTTGAGCTCCTGGAGTCACGCTCCATGCCAGAGTTCGCCGAGATCTATGCTCAGGCTCCCACTCGTACGCCGTTCCTGGAGAAAGATCGGGCCGGATGGGATCAGTTCAGGGAGTATCTCGGTCAGCACTCGACCGTGGGCTCCGCCAACATGATGCGGGAGGTTCAGCTCAAGCGGCCGACGATTTTCTCACTGGAAAGTCAGCTGGCACAGCTCGAAGTTCCCACCTTGATCATCATTGGCGACGAGGATGAACCATGTGTGGAGCCGGCGATCTTCATGCGACGCAAGATCCCGTCGTCCGGATTAGTCGTCCTGCCTCAGTCCGGACATACGATCAATCTGGAGGAGCCTGAGCTGTTCAATCAGGCAATACGAAGCTTTCTGGAGATGGTTGAATCCGGAAGGTGGCGGACCAGAGGCTCCGTATCAACGAGTATGATGCCGTCGAACGAGTAGCGCGTGAACGCCCGGGATAAAAAGGCGTGGACCGGTTGAACAGGGACAGGTGAGATGTCTGGTGATGGCAGCCCTCCGGCGCGGCTTCCGGGGTGGCTGGGCCGAATGTTGCCAGTTGTGCTGGCGACCGATAGCTATAGACGTCTCTGGTACACAGGGCTCCTGTACTATCAGGCGCACTGGATGGAGATAACCGTCACCGGATGGGTGGTGCTCGAGTTCACCGGATCGGCCGCCTCTGTCGGTCTGGTTGCGTTCTTCCGAACCCTTCCCATGCTTGTGTTCGGCTTGATTTTCGGGACGCTGGCGGACCGATTCAAGCGGGTAAGCGTACTGGGGGCGATCCAGATTACTGGCCTGAGCGCCGCACTTGGATTCGCG
>SLMJ01000295.1 GCA_007133615.1 Thermomicrobiaceae bacterium
AGTATCCTCGATACCAAAAACCACTCTTCGAAGTTGAACCTCACTCCCCACTCACCTCGGCCACAACCTCACTCCGCTGGCGGGTGGGGCGGAGTTTGAGCCAGAGGGTGGCCAGGAGGGTGATGGCGATCAGGGGAAGCGCGAGCATGTTCAGCGTGGCCCAGCCGAGGGCGTGCAGCAGGGCGCCGGAGAGGATCGAGCCGAGAGCGACGAGGGAGAAGATGGCGAAGTCGTTGAGGCCCTGGACTTTGCCGCGTTCTTCCGGTCGGTGGGTTTCAGTCAGCAACGAGCTTCCCCCAATAAACAGGAAATTCCAGCCGACACCGAGCAACAGCAGCGCGGCCAGGTACTGCCACAACGCCACGCCTGAAACAGCGATCGCGACGGCCACGAGCAGGATCGCGCCACCGGTCAGCAGGATGTTCAACACGCCGGCCCGGGCAATCAGAAATCCGGTTACGAACGACGGCGCGAACATCCCCATCACGTGGAACTGCATGACCAGCGCGGTCTGCTCGATCCCGAAGCCCTCCTGACTCATCGCGATCGGCGTGGCGGTCATGATCAGCACCATCACGCCGTAGCCGATCGCCCCGGCGAGCAGGGCAACGGTAAACGCCGGGTGCCGGGCGATGCGTTCCAGCTTCCGGCCGGAGCCTTTGCCCTCTGGTTCGCTGGCCGGTGGAACCTGGATCAAGCCGATGAGGATCGTGCCGACGATCGCCAGCCCGGCAACGATCATGAACGGGCCGGCTTCCGGGGTGGAGTCGAGCAGGCGTTGACCGTAGCTGGCGTTCCAGGGGCCGAACAGCGCGGCGACGACCCCGCCGGCCATCACCAGTCCGATCGCCTTGCTCTTGAAGGCGTCGCTGGCGCAATCGACGGCGGCGAAGCGGTAGTACATGGCGAAGGCCTGGTAGATCCCGAGCAGCATGTTGCCGAGACAGAAGATCTCGAAGCTGCCGGTCATGATGCCGATGGCGGAGACGGTCCCGCCGCTGAACCCGCCGGCAATGGTGCCGATCAGGAACCCGGTGCGGCGTCCCTTGCGTTTCATCAGGATCGAGGCGGGGAAGGTCGCAAACAGGGTGACGATCTGCATGAGGGCGATCGGCAGCGTGGCGAGTGATGCCGAGGGAGCGAGTTGTTGTCCGACCACACCGCTGAGCGTCAGCACGGTGGTGACGGTGATGCCGAAAAGCGCCTGGCTCATGAAGAGCAGGGCGACGTTGGTCTTCTCGCGCGGGACGGCGGTTGCCACGGATCGATCCTCCCCTGATCAGGCGGGTTATGGCCCGTTCACGGGGTCTATTGTATGTGACCGGGCGTGATTGTGGTCGTAAAGTCGTCGTCGTTTTCGGATCGATTTGCCCGGGCAGGCGAAGTCGACACGGAGGTCGACGTCTACCGGATGTGATGACGTGTGGGCGGGTGTTGATTCTCGCGTCCGCCGGTGACTATGATGAAGTTACGAACGATCCCGACCATCGGGGAGTTTGCCGAGTGCAGCGGCTTCCCGCTAATGGAATGAGTTTCTATGCCGTGGCGGCGAATCGGATTGCTTCTGATTCTGCTATCCGGTGGGCTCATGTTTTCGTCAACGGGTTTGTCGGATCACGGGCCAGGCCACAGTGGTGCCTGCTTCGGTCCTACCTCGACAGAGGAGGCGCCATTGGACGACTGGACGGTGGTCATCGATCCCGGTCATGGCGGGGCTGATCCGGGCGCGGTAAACGAGGGTGCAACCGAGGCGGAGCATGTCCTGACAATCTCGAATCTGTTGCGAGAGGAACTGCGTGGCTCCGGCGCGCGCGTCTGTCAGACACGGACGGAAGATGAATACCTGTCGCTGGCCGACCGGGCAGCGTTCGCCAATCGGAACGACGGCGACATCTTGGTATCGATCCATCTCAACAGTTTTCTGGATCCTGATGTGAACTACACGATGACGATGTGGGGTAGTGGTCGGGCGGAACGCCGGCTTGCCGAGGCGGTGTTGCGTCCGCTGGAAACACACCTGCCGGAGACGCCTGAAGGTGAAGAGACGACGATCAATGCCAGCCGGGTGGCGCAATTCACCTCTGAACTGCTACGTGAGGCGGAGATGCCCGCGATCATCGTTGAAGGGACGTTCCTTTCCAACCGGTGGGAGGTCGAGGCACTGGAAGACGGGCAGTGGCGGCACCGGCAGATCGCTAGTGCGGTCCGCGAGGGGATTGTGGCGTACTCGCAGCGACCGCCGCTGGTGGTCCGAGCGACGTTGCCGGCGTTCGAGGTTGTGGGTTTCGGCTTGCGGGGGCTGGATTACTGGTTGCGCGAAAGCGGCACCGAGTCTGCTCGTATGGTTTCGTCGGGGATGTATCTGTTGAGTGGTTGGGAGCCGCTGAATCTGTTTGGTGTGGAAGTGTGAGTGCCCACCCCGGCATGAAACAGGTAGGGGCCGACGCCTCTGTCGGCCCGATGTGCTGGACGGGTGGGATGGTCGCACAGGGGCGTGCGACCCTACCCTTGCAATCTGTGCGGTTGGCTAGGCTTCCGGTCGGACGAGCAAGAGCGGTTTGCTGGCTTCATGCAGAACCTGCTCTGCGACGGAGCCGAGCACGAACCGGCGCATGTCGGCGTTGCTGCCATGCGTTGCCATGGCGATGAGGTCAACGGACAGGGATTCCGCGAACGCATTGACCTGCTCGGCCACGCGTCCCTGGCTGAACTCGATCGTCACGCTGTGACCCCGGTCGCGGAGTTGATTTGCCGTTTCCGCCAACTGGGCATCGACGTCCTGTCGAGCCTGCTGCATGTACTCTTCGTTCATCGAATACTCGTACGCGCCCCGGGAGCGTTGGGTCTCCTCAACGCGGAGCAAGTGCATCGTCAATGGTGACGAGCCGAATATGCGGTCGACCGTTGCGAGTGCGTGGTTGGAGAAGGTCGATCCGTCCAGTGGTACGAGCAGTTTTTCGACCCGTTGTTCTCCCTTGTCGTTGCTTGCCTCGGTGCCCCGGACGACAAACACCGGCCTGTTCGTCGACTGAACGACGCGAGCGGTGACGCTCCCGAGAAGCATTCGAGCAACGCCACTGCGGCCGTGGCTGGCGATGATGAATGCGGGATCGGTTCGCGTGTCGCCGAAGGTGAGGATGCGCTCGGCCGGGTCGCCATAGACCACTTCGGCGTCAACAATGACGTCCTCGAAGGTCTCCGCGACACCGCGAAGATAGCGCTCGCTCTCGGATACCCGCTCGGCGAGCTTATCCAGGTCCCTGGAGGACATGGAGGCGTTGCTGGGTCCGGCAGACGGCATCAGCGGTTCTGCCGGATGGTCGTGCCGGCGTTCTTCGGGTGCTGTCACACGTGGATTCGCTGAGGCACGCTGGAGAGACGCCGGAGCATCGACAACCGAGAGCAATGAGACCGGCAGGTTGAGTTGCCGGGCCAACCCGCGGGCGAGTGGCAATGCACTCTCGGAAAGAGTTGACTGATCCAGCGGTACTATCAGACGTTTGACCATGGGTGACTCCTTTGCGCATCACGCCAGACAATGGCGCAGGGTTAGACAGATACACAGCAGTCAGTTTCGTTGCTTGTCGTTTGCGTACCGGTACGAGATGAGATGCAATCGGTATGCCATAGTTCCGGGCCTGATCGTCGCGCAGAACAGGGGCTGGTGCTGGCGTCCTGAGCTTGCCTAAAGATCGTTCGCGTGGCTTGGGATGGCATAAGTGCAGGAAACGGAGCGAAATCCGGCACTCGCAAGGGTACGGATTCTGCATCTAACGAAGGTGGTAGCGATGTTCATTGAAAGGATGCTCAAGCGATGAAGTTCACAGTGAACGGCGCTGGTGAAGTCGAGATCCGTCGGGATGGAAATCAGCTGGTTCTGGTTGAAGCCCGACCAAATGCGGGCTGGGAGATAGAGATCGAGGACGAGGAGAACGGCGACGGTAGTGCTGACGAAGTCGAGGACGATGATGAAGAAGGGCACACCGAGGAAGACGAGTCGGCAATCGAAGTAACATTTTCACAGGGCGATCGAGAAGTCGAGTTCGAGGCGGCTATCGTTGACGGTCGGGTCGCGATCGAGGTCGAAGAGACCTGGCACGATGCAGCGGCCGGGACGTTCACCGTCGGAGAGGCTGGTACGGTGGAAGTCCGGCGCGACGGCGACCGCCTGATCCTGGTTGGAGTGATAGCGAACGAGGGTTGGGATTTCGAGGCCGAACGGGAGGAAGTTGACGACGAAGCAACTGAAGAGGAAGTCGAGGTCACCTTCACCCGTGACGACCGCGAGGTGGAGTTCGAAGCGATGATCGAGAACGGTGAGCTAGAAATCGAGATCGAAACGAAGTGGTACGTGGACGAGGGGCGAGCGTAGGGGTTAGGGCCCTCACCCTCGGTCCCTCTCCCAATGCTGGGAGAGGGACGAAAGCTTTAGCAACGAAGAAGGTTATCCCATATTCTTCCGCGTCACCTCGGCCAGGCGGGCGATGCCGGTGTCAATGTCCGGCTCGCTGACGGCACTGAATGAGAGGCGCAGGTTGCGTTCTCCGCGACCGTCGGAGTAGAAACCGGTGCCGGGGATATACTGCACGCCGGCATCGACGCATTGCGGAAGCATCTCGGCGGCGTTGATGCCATCTGGCAGGGTAACCCAGCAGAAGAATCCACCGTTTGGCTTCGTCCAGGTGGTACCTTCCGGCATCTCGCGTTCGAGTGCGGCGAGCATGTGGTGGCACTTCTTCGAATAGATCTCGCGCAGTTCCTTCATATGTTCCTGCAGTTTGCCGGTGCGCAGATACCAGTCGGCCAGCGCAGCGGAGTAGCTGTTGCGCAGAGAATCGACCCGACCGCGCATCATCGTGGCGACGACGTCTTCCGGGCCGACCATGTAGCCGATCCGGAGACCGGCGGCGATCGTCTTGGAGAGCGTTCCGAAGAACAGAACGTTGTCACCATGGGAGAGCGAGTAGATGGTCGGCTTTTTCTCGCCGCTGAAGCGGAGATCGAAGTAGGCATCGTCCTCAACGATCAGCAGGCCACGTTCGTCTGCCAGTTTGGCGAGTCCTTTCCGGCGTTCCAGGCTGGTTTCCACGCCGGCCGGGTTCTGGAAAGTCGGGATGGTATAGAGGAACTTCGGTTTCTTGCCCTGTGATTCGAGCTCGTCCAGTTTAGTGCGAACGAGTGCTGGATCGAGCCCGTCGTCATCCAGATCCACGTTGATTGTCTCAGCACCGGAGAGCCGGAACATGTTAGTCGCGCCCATCCAGGCCGGCCCGTCCGCGAGGACGATGTCGCCCGCATCGAGCACCATGTCGCAGAGCAACGAAAGTCCACCGGCCGCACCGGAGGTCACCAGGACCTGGTTGGCGGATGCGTCGATCTCCTGATCTCGCTTGAGCTTTTCAGCCAGGGCTTCGTTGAGTTCATCGGCGCGGATGGGATCCTGATAACCGAGCGCATCAACGCGTCGGTTTTCGGCCAGGTACTCGGCGGCTTCGGCAACTTCGTTCAACGGCAGGCTGCCGGCGTCCGGGTCACCGTAGTTGAAGGAGATGAGCCCTTCCTGCGGCTGACGCGAGGGGCGATTGACTGCCGCAGCGAGTTTTCCCCGGCGTGACCAGCGATCTGACCATCGTTCCACCATTTTGACGTCCTTCCATTCCCGTGCGATTCCTAGATTGTCAACCGGACCGCCAGCCCGGTCAGCTACTTCCTTTTCGATGGGCTTTCATCCCCTGCGTTCGATCGTCGTTGCCTAAACCTGCCCGAGTATAGCGTATGAATCGCATAAAACGGGCTGGCACAGGGTGTGCGCGCACATTGCACCAATCGAAGTCATGCACCTGCGGCATCATGCGCGAGCATCGAAAGGGGAGCCAGAATGGCTCATCAACTGAACGACCGGCTCATCGGGATCCTTGTTGCAGACGGCGTGGACGCCGGTAAGCTCGATATGCTTGTCAGCTCACTGAAGGACTCCGGGGCGAATCTGGCGATGATCGGCCCGGCTGATCGGGAAGCTCGGACCTGGAACGCCAACGGCTGGGGAGAGTCTATCTCGCTGGATAAACGACTCGACGAGATCGACGCCGACCGGATGGACGGACTGGTCATTCCGGGCGGTCAGATCGCCGCGGACACCTTGCGAGCCGATCACAACGCCGTGGATCTGGTCCGCCGTACCATCGAAGCGGGGAAGCCGCTGGTGGTTGTCGGTCACGGAGCGTGGCTGCTGGTCGAAACAGATCTCATCGGCGGAATGGTTGTGACTGGTGCGCCGACGATCAAGACGGACCTCCGAATGGCTGGTGCAGACTGGTCAGATGAAGCGGTAGAGGTCGATCTGGGCGTCGTGACCGTGCAGTCTTCTGAGCACCTGGCCGACGCCATGCCGAAGATCATCGAAGAGTTCGCCGAAGGCCGGCACGATCGTCCGGGAATCACGGACGTGGTCAACGAAGCGTCGGACGAATCCTTCCCCGCCAGCGATCCACCTGCCTGGAAACCTGGAACCCCTGCTCGGGGCGAATAGGCGGTTATTCGGTATCATCGCATCCAACAGAGATGCGATGAACGGAAGTGGCAGGTGTGACGACAGCCAGGCAAGCAGTTCGCGAGATCCGGACCGTGCAGGTCATCCGGTATGTCACTCCATTACGCGAAGGCGGGTCGATGCCCGGTGTCGTGGAGGCGGATGACCTTGGCACCTATGTTCTGAAGTTTCGTGGTGCCGGTCAGGGCGAGAAGGTGCTGATTGCCGAGCTAATCGTCGGCGAGATCGCCAGGGCTTTGGATTTGCCGGTCCCGGAACTCGTGTTCGCCGAACTCGATGCGCGGATTGGCCGTAACGAGGGCGACCCGGAGATCCAGGATCTGATCACCAGCAGCGCCGGGTTGAACCTGGCGATGGATTACCTGCCCGGCGCGTTCGCCTTCGATGCCCAGGATGTCGATCGCGTTGATGCCGATCTGGCGTCGGAGATCGTCTGGCTGGATGCGTTCGTTACCAACATCGATCGCACCCCGCGAAATACCAACATGCTGATCTGGGGCGGCAAGACCTGGCTTATCGATCACGGTGCCTCGCTCTATGCTCAGTACGGTGGTCCGGAGTTCCCCGAGAAGGCGCAGCAGGCGTTTCCGGCCATCCGAGATCACGTGCTGCTTCCTGCGGCCAGTCGGATTGCCGAGGCTGACCAGCGCTTGTCTTCAATGCTTACCGAGGAGTTGATTCGGGAGATCGTCAATCTGGTGCCGGAGAGCTGGCTGGAGGATTCGAAGTTCGATTCTCCTCAACAGCACAGAGATGCGTTTGTCCGATTTCTGAGAGACCGATTGCGCGGCGATCGTGCGTTTGTTCAGGAGGCGATCGATGCCCGATCTGCACTCCTATGATTACGTGGTTGTCCGGCTCGTGCCTCGTCCGGAACGCGGCGAATGCGTCAACGTCGGGGTGATTCTCTTCTCTCGTGAAGCGAATTTCCTCGGCGGAGTCATCGAGCCAGACTGGGCACGGATCTCCGCGCTGCATCCGCAGATCGACCAGGATGAGGTCGCGCGCCAACTCCAGCACCTGCAACATGTAGTCGACGGGGACCGAGCCGGCGGACCGATTGCTCGATTGTCCCCGTCGCAGCGATTTCACTGGTTGTCCGGGCCGCGGAGTACCGTCGTGCAGGTGTCGCCCATGCATTCCGGATTATGTGGCAGCCCCGCGGAGGCGCTGGAACGACTGGCGGACGCGATGGTGCGGGTCTGAAGCGCGCTTACTCGGTCACCACAGCCAACACGAACCCATCGTAGCCCTTCACGCCAACCGTCTGTAGTGCCGTTGCGTCCAGCTTCGGTTCGTTCTCGACAAGATCGAACAGGGCTCGTGCTCCCTGAACGTTCGGATCGTCGCTGTGTGCCTCGGCGACCGTTCCGTTGCGAACAACATTGTCGACAATGATGATCGAACCGGGGCGGGTGAGTTTGAGCGACCAGTTGACATAAGCAGGATTGTTCTGCTTGTCAGCGTCGATGAATACGAGGTCGAACGGGGCACGGGAATCGTTGATCAGGTCGGGGAGTGTATCGAGCGCTGCGCCCTGTATGATTTCGACCCGGTCGCCGAACCCGGCGTGCTCGATGTTCTGCTGGGCGACCTCGGCGTGTTTCTGCTCGTATTCCAGAGAGACGAGTTTTCCGCCTTCAGGAAGCGCCCGGGCGAGCCAGATTGTGCTGTAGCCGCCGAGGGTGCCGATTTCCAGAATCGACTTCGCACCATGGATAGACGCCAGCAACTGAAGAAATTTGCCCTGCACTGGCGCCACAGCGATCGGCGGCAGACCACTCATCTCGCTGTTCGTCAGCGCCGCATCGAGCGCATCATCGATCCCGATCAGCTTGTCCTTGAGATACTCGTCGACTGCAGTCCACGTCTCCTGGCTCATACTCCCGCACACCCCTTTGCATCGATCATCTTAAAAAGCGTCACGTCGGATTGTAATCTGACTGCAATGCAAGATGCACGATGATCGCTCCGAACGCGTGCGGCTTCTACTTGTTGTAGGAGTGCGGATCGAGAATGTCACGAAGGCCATCTCCGAGGAGATTCAGGCAGAGCACAGTGACCATGATCGCCACGCCGGGGAAGATAGCCAGACTCGGTATTGCTCGCATATGCTGCCGCGCGGTATCCAGCATGTTGCCCCAACTTGGCGTTTCTGGAGGAGTGCCGACACCCAGAAAGCTGAGAGCTGCCTCCAGGATGATCGCGTATGCGAATACAAACGTTGCCTGCACAATTACTGGTCCGACGCAGTTAGGCATTATGTGGCGAAAAATCAGACGGGCATCTGCGACTCCGATCGCCCTCGCGGCCATAACATAGTCGACATCCCTGACGACGAGGACGGTGCTTCTGGTGACCCTGGCGATATGAGGCGTGTAGACGATACTCAGGGCGACGATTGTGTTGAGAAGTGCTGCCCCGAGTGCAGCCATGATCCCGAGCGCCAGTAGAACGGGAGGAAAGGCCATTAGTGCGTCCATGACGCGCATCAGTACGTTGTCGAGGCGTCGGTAGTATCCGGCAACTAGCCCTATCGTCACGCCCAGAGTCGTCGCCGCGATCACGACTGATGCACCGACACTCATGGATATCTGCGTACCATAGATCAACCTGCTGAGAACGTCTCGGCCGAGTTGGTCGGTACCAAGCGGGAAACTTGGATTTTCGAACATTGGAGTCAGACGGTCTCGACCACTGATTGCTTCCGGATCGGCGGGTGCAATCAGCGGCGCTGAAAGCGCGATCAGTGTGAGAATGATCAGAATGATGAAGCCAGCGAACGCCGGACGGTGACGCCGGAGTACGCGGAACCACTCCACGACAAATACACGCTGCCTTTGCTCCCGATCGAATACGTGCTCTCGCTCTTCCCGGGTCATCGTTGAGCTCATCGGAGGTCCCTTCTGCGCTCCCGTGGAGATCAGGTGTATCGAATTCGCGGGTCGATGTAGACGTAAAGGACATCGACCAGGAGATTGATCAGGACGTACATCGTTGCGACGACGATCAATGCACCCTGAACAACCGGGAAGTCACGATTTCGAACTGCATTGACAATCAAGCGACCGATCCCGGGAAGGTTGAACAGTGTTTCGGTGACGACCGCGCCACCGAACAACGTGATGACAACCACACCGAGGACGGTGCTGGTTGGAAGAAGCGCATTTCGCAGCGCGTGGCGGAAATGGACAATCCGTTGATGCAATCCTTTTGCTCTGGCGGTTCTCACATAATCGCTGCCGAGCACCTCGAGCATGCTTGCGCGCGTCATCCGGGCGATGAGAGCTGCCTGGCTCGCGCCAAGGGCGAATGCCGGTAACACGATCGATTGCAGCGTTGATAACAACCCGTCGCTGAGATGGGAGTAACCTCCGGTTGGTAAGGAATCCACATTCAGCGCAACGAAGATAATGAGCATCAAACCGAGGACGAAGTTCGGAGTTGCCACAAAGATCAGAGCACCGAACATAACCGAATGATCAGACCACCGATTGTGGTTGATTGCTGCGATGACGCCGGATGGAATCCCGATCGCGACGGTGAAGAATAGCGCGACACTCGCAAGCATAATTGTGGGTTCTGCCCGTTGGATGAGCAGCTGGGAGACCGGCATGTCGAAGATAAGACTGCGGCCCAGATCGCCTTGAGCGACTGCGCCCAGCCACCGCAAGTACTGAATATGGAACGGGTCATCCAGTCCGAGTTCAGCGCGTGCTCGTTCAATCTCGTCCTGTGTAGCCGCCTCGCCGAGGACCAGTGCAACCGGGTCGCCCGGCGTAATGTGGACAATGATGAAAGCAAAAAGGGTAACGAGCAGCAGGACCGGGATCAGCGCCAGTAGTCTGCGGACAATGTACCTGAACATGGTGATAGTCCCGTAGATTAACGCCGTTCACAGCGGCGTGCAGGTTAGACCCGGAATCCAGCCGTCCCGGGGACCGCGGAGCCGCCCGCTTCGCCAGAACGAGCGGCTCCAGAACAGGTGTCTTAGCTTTCGATCCAGGTGTTCCAGAAGCGGGGTTCCTGGGCCACGAGTCCGTTGATCAGTTCCGGACGTCTGATCGTGAGCCCGAAGAAGTCGCCGACAACGATGACCGGAACATCTTCATAGAAGACGCCGTGGAACTCGTCCCAGAGCTCCTGGCGGGTCTCCTGATCCGTCTCCTCCATCACTGCCTGTAGCGCTTCTTCCTTCGCCTCGCTCTCCCACCATCCGGGCCAGTCGGCCGGAATGAAGGCTACGGTGGTTGGTTCGGGGCCGAAGCCGAAGCCTGTGTTGAAGATCTCGTATTCGTCCGGGTCTGTTCTCAGGTCAGTAATGGTTCCCCAGTCAACACTGACGACTTCCACGTTCAGTCCAATCTCCTCCAGCATCGGCGCTGCAGTGAGGGCGATTGCGTGGTAGTCCTCCCGGTCGGCGGGTGCCAACCAGCGAATTTCTTCGCCGTCATAGTCACTTTCTTCGACAAGTTCCCGGGCTCGCTCGATGTCCATCTGGTTGTACTCGTCCTGGCCGACTTCGCTATACCAGATCGATTCTTCCGGAATCATCGAGTGGCTGAGCCGCCAGAATCGCTCGTCACCGAACGCGGCGAACATGATTTCTTCCTTGTCGAGCGCGTAGAGGACTGCACGTCGCAGGTTGACGTCAGTAAATGGCCCGCGAGCCTTGTTGAAGATGATGCCTTTGAAACGAAGCGGACTCAGAATCTCTGCTTCAACGTTGTCATCTTCTTCCAGCCGGTCGAACTCATCTCGAGTGACCTCTTCTGCCCAGTGGTAGTCTCCGCCTTCCACTCCAGCAATGCGGGCGGCCGCGTCGGGCACCGTCACAAATCGAAGCTCATCTGCATAGGCGATCTTTTCACCTGCGTAATTGCTGGCTTCGTCATCTCGCGAGGAGTAGTCTTCGAACCGTTCCATCAGGATGTGTTCATCGGGTGCATGTTCCACAAAGCGGAACGGCGCTGTGCCGATGTACTGATCCTGGCTGAGCTGGTCGTTCGCAGCCTCTTCCGCAATCTCCGCCGGAAGAATGATGCATGTGTAGCCAAGCGGGCTCGCCATGTAGTTAAGCAGCGGAGCAAACGGAGTGTTGAACTGCCATTCAACGGTGAGATCGTCTACAGCTTCGACTGAATCGACAAATGGCTCAGTGTCCTGGCCGTTGCCTGCAACCTGGAACCAGCGCTGAATTGACGCAACGACATCGTCGGCGTCCATAACATCACCGTTATGGAAATTGACGCCGTCTCGAAGATTGAAGGTGGCCGTCAGGCCATCATCGGACATCTCGACATCTTCCGCCAGCATCGGCTGGGTTGCCCACTCTTCGTCGTACGCCATCAAGCTTTCGAAGACGTGAATGGACGGAATCTGCGTCACGATAGCTGTGGTCCAGGATCCGTCGACCGATGCCGGCTCAGAATAGAGGGCGACATTTATCGTTCCGCCCATCTGACCGTCGTCTGGATCAACGTCATCGGCTGGCTCTTCGTCATCCACGGGATCATCGTCCGGCTCGTCGACTGCGTCATCATCATCGTCGGGATCCACCGCCGGTTCTTCATCATCCGCAACGTCATCGACCACGTCATCGTCGTCATCGTCGGCTTCACACGCGGCGAGCAGTCCCGTGGTTGACGCCACTGCTCCCACCCCTGCGATCTTGAGCAGAGATCTTCGCGAAATCCGGTGTTCCAGGTGATCCGAAAGCGACCCGTACACGTTCATCTCCTCTCTCGTGACTCGATGGCCAGTAGCGCTCCGCTAGATGCCGCCACTCGCGGCACTACTGGAGAACTTTGTCCCCCCGCGACGGGGCTGGTATGCACCATCAAGGCACGTTCTTGGTTGAACAAATCTCATTGAGGCTAGCAAGAGGTGAAAAATCTGTCAACTTGGCCGGCATCGTTCAGGAGCAATCGCTTCCTGAAAAGGTGTGTTGCGAAACGAAAAAGTGACGGAAAACGCAAAATACGTGAGCATCCTTGCGGCGGGTGATTCGACACCTATTCGGAAGTCCCATCCTGCGGCCACGACTATCGCGCGCCACGTCTACTGCGCGTTGTTCGGGCACTCATGATTTGAATTCGATGTGAGGCCAAGCAGGCGATTATTGCTGCGAGAGGAGAATGAGTTCGAGTGACAAAAGAGCCCGCGGGCGGTCGGAGAGACCATGCCCGCGGGTGATTCGTGTCGTGGTGAATTAAGGGTTACGCGCCTGGAACCGACGCGATCATCTCTTCCATATCATCTTCGGTGACATCTTCGCCAAGAATGGCGGCGAGGGAGAAGTAGACACCGTCTTCTTCCCAGACCCAGGCGTGGATCTCATCACCATTGGCCATCATGCTAATGCGGGTCACTTC
>SLMJ01000409.1 GCA_007133615.1 Thermomicrobiaceae bacterium
GCCACCAGCGTTCGAGGAGGTCTCGGAGGTTGTTCGCTCGTCGCGTTCATGAAGTCTTTCCGTGGCGAACCATCATACCGGTAGAAACACGCTCATCTTCCCGGTTCGCACAGGAGTATGGCAGATGCCGTCAACTGATTCCGCACATCAATAGCGGTTGCCGGCTCACGCTTCCGGCCGGCTCCGCCAGTTGCGGTAGATGCGCACAAACAGTGCAAATGCTGTATGATGCGCCTGCTGCATTCCAGCCAGAAATCTTTTGTTTGCTGTCATTCGAAATATGGTTCTGGAGCGTGTCCAGTGACTGATTACGGTTTCTATGATGAAGCGCTTGCTCATTTGAAGGTTACGCTTGGCCGTTCAGATGCAAAGTTTCGCGCTGATCAATATGAAGCGATCGAAGCGCTGGTGCGTGATCGGCAACGGGTGCTGGTTGTCCAGCGAACGGGTTGGGGCAAGAGCCTCGTCTACTTCATTGCGACGCGAATGCTGCGTGATCGCGGTGCCGGTCCGACGTTGCTTATATCGCCGCTTCTCTCGTTGATGCGAAACCAGATCCAGATGGCGGAGAATGTCGGTATCCGTGCGGCTACCATCAACTCTGCGAACACGGGCAGTTGGGGAGAAGTGGAGGCGCAACTCGAGAGCGATTCCGTTGATCTGTTGCTCATCTCCCCGGAACGCATGGCGAATGATTCCTTTAGACAGCGAATGTTCTCCAGGCTCGTAGATCAGATTGGCCTGTTCGTTGTCGATGAGGTTCACTGCATCTCCGACTGGGGCCACGATTTCCGGCCCGATTATCGTCGAATCCGGCAGGTCCGCCGGTATCTGCCAGACCACGTCCCGATTCTCGGTACTACCGCAACAGCGAACGATCGTGTCATTCATGATGTGCAGGAACAGATTGGCGAAGATCTGTTCGTCCTCAGAGGTGAGCTGAAGCGGGAGAGCCTGCGACTTCAGAACATAACAATGCCGACGCAGGCAGCGCGGATGGCCTGGCTCGCCACTCACCTCAAAGGAATGGCCGGCAGCGGCATCGTTTACTGTCTGACGGTCCGGGATACTCGTAACGTTGCCGCCTGGCTGCAGGCCAATGGCATCGACGCGGAGCCATATTCAGCCGATCTGGATAACGAACAAAGGATCGAGCTGGAGCAACGGTTGCTCCGGAATGAGATCAAGGTACTTGTGGCAACGACTGCGCTCGGCATGGGATTCGACAAACCCGACCTGGGATTTGTTATCCATTTTCAGCGACCAGGTTCGGTCATCCATTACTACCAGCAGATTGGTCGAGCCGGCCGCGCACTGCCAGAAGCGCACGTTGTACTGCTGTGCGGGGAAGAAGATGAGACGATTACGGATTACTTCCGTGAATCGGCCTTCCCGCCGGAGAACCACCTTGACCAGGTTCTGGAAGCACTGGAATCAAGCGATGATGGGCTGACGCCAGGAGAGATCGAGCAGCGAGTGAATCTCTCGCATGGCGGAATCGAACGGGTCCTGAAACGTCTTGCCACCGAAGACCCTGCACCGATTGCACGCCGCAGCAATCGGTGGATACGCACAGAAGCGCGCTACGAACATGACCGGGACCGGATCGACCGTATCACGGAACTCAGGCTGGCCGAGCAGCAGGAGATGAGAGACTACATGGAGTGCCAGAGTTGCCTGATGGCATTTCTCGAGGCCGCGCTTGGTGCTAAGGATCCAGAACCGTGCGGGCGATGCGCGCCCTGCCTCGGCGGCCCGATTCTTCCAGAGACTGTGTCCCGGGAACTGGCTGCAGAAGCACATCAGTTTCTTCGAAAACAGTCCTATCTCATCGAGCCGCGAAAGCGCTGGGCGGTGCCGGGTGTGCCGGAGTTCGGGTTTACGGGAACGATCGCGAGCGAGTTGCGACACGAACCGGGCCGGTCGCTCAGCCTGTGGCGGGACAGCGGCTGGGGAGAGATGGTGTACGTCGGCAAGTTTCAGCGAGAGCGGTTTCCACAGAATCTGGTTCGAGCCAGCGCCCGGTTGATCCAGGAGCAGTGGTGCCCGCAACCAGCGCCAGCCTGGATTACCGGGATACCATCGTTGCAACGTCCGGAACTGGTCTCTGACTTCGCAATTCGGCTCGCCCGGGAGCTTGGCATTCCATATCATCCGTCTCTGACGAAACTCCATGCGACGGCGGAACAGAAAACAATGCAGAACAGTTACCAGCAACTGCGCAATATAGCGGGGAGTTTCGCGGTTTCAATGATGCCAATGCCCGGACAAGTGGTGCTGCTGGTCGATGATATAGTCGATTCGCGCTGGACCTTCACTGTTGCCGCCGCGGAGTTACGACAGGCCGGGAGTGGACCGGTCATCCCGTTTGCATTGAGCACCATGTTGGGCTCGTGAGTAGTTCGAAAGGGCCTCGATCATGACCGGGGATGGCGTGTCACCCGAAACGACAGCAACGCTTCTGCTCTGCGGAGGCTTCGCTCCAACGCGGCGGGACGAGCCGGCCGAACCGCTGAATGTCAGTGAGTTCAACAGGGTTCTGGCAATGCTGGCCAACCAGGGGCGCACCCTCGCTGATGGCCTTAACACGGAGGTGATCGATGACCTCATCCACGAGCCGGCAATGCCCGGGAAGATCGCTGATCGTCTTCCGCTTCTGATGCAACGGACAACCGCACTCGAAATGGCGGTTCAACGCTGGTCGAGTATGGGTTTCTGGGTGCTGGATCGAACCGACTCGCGCTATCCGGAACGTTTTCGTGATCATCTGGGCGAGAGCGCACCACCTCTCCTCTATGGCACAGGTGACTGGGAACTGTTGAACCGGGATCTTCAGAGAGTCGCCGTCGTTGGCTCTCGGGATATCGATGACGACGCCGAAACATTTGCCCGAAACGTCGGAGGACAGGCTGCCGCCAACGGGATGATCACTGTTTCTGGCGGGGCGCGCGGCGCCGACCGTTCAGCAATCGATGCAGCGCTCGAGGCGGGCGGGCTCGCGATTGCGATCCTGCCGGGCGCGCTGGAGCAGGTCGCCACATCACGCGCGTATCGATCCGCGATTGCTGATGGCTGGATGCTCGCTGTCTCCCCCTACCATCCGCGGGCGAAGTTCACTGCGGGAAATGCAATGGGGAGAAACCGGCTGATCTATTGCCTCTCAGATGTCGGAATCGTGGTCGAATCCGCGGAGGGATCCGGGGGCACCTGGTCTGGCGCAACCGAGACGCTCGAAAATGACTGGGTTCCGGTCGGTGTTCGAGCAGGTGAGGCGATGTCCGCTGGAAATCGTGCGCTTATCGACGGTGGCGGATTGCCGATCGAACCGTCTGATCTGTCGGATCCCGACCGCTTTGCCTCCTGGTTCGCCAGAACGACAGAGAGCCACTCACCCACTCCCGCCGGATCAGACAGTCAGCAACTCGGGCTGTTCGACCGGTAGGCCCGCCGTCCTCGCGCGATTTCTGAACTTGCGGACAGGTACAAGCACCCACTTTCCATCTATACTCGAACATCTGAGCTATGACTGTCTGGTATATACGGACACGGCTCACGAGCGTTTCACAATCGCGCGCAACATCGGTTTCACTCTTTGCGTACGAGATCGACGACCTACACCACCGATATCGTTGCGCACGGATTACGAGGTTGTTCTGATGTTTCAACCGGCTGATTGCGTAAGCTAGAAGTCTCAGAAGGCCGCGCGCTCAACGGTGAGCGCGAAGAAAGGGAGGAACCAGTGAGTTCCGGTAAGTTACTCGCGATCGAAGTCAAAAATCTGGTCAAGACGTTCGGAGAGACACAAGCGGTTCGCGGTGTTGATCTGCAGGTGCCGGCGGGTGCTGTTTACGGATTGCTTGGCCCGAACGGCGCCGGGAAGACGACCACTGCCCGGATGCTGGCGACTCTCACACGCCCCACTAGTGGAGCGGCCAGAGTCTTCGGGCATGACATTGTCGCCGAGGCAGACACCGTCCGAAGCATCGTCTCGATGACCGGGCAGTTCGCCTCCGTTGATGAAGATCTCACCGGAATCGAAAACATGGTGTTGCTGGGACGACTGCTCGGCTTCGGCTGGAGCGAGGCCCGAGAGCGTGGTGAAGAGTTGATCGACGCATTCGGACTCGGTGACGCGGCTAATCGCCAGGTCAAGACCTACTCCGGGGGCATGCGGCGCCGACTCGATATCGCCGCGAGCATTGTTGTGACGCCGGAGGTGCTGTTCCTCGATGAACCGACAACCGGGCTTGATCCACGCAGTCGCAACGAAGTCTGGGATATCGTCCGGGCACTCGTTGCCACCGGCACGACGGTCCTGCTGACTACGCAGTATCTGGATGAAGCAGATCAGCTAGCGGACCGGATCGCCGTCATCGACCACGGCAAAGTCATCGCCGAAGGCACGCCAGGAGAGCTGAAGGCGTCCGTCGGCGCGGGAACACTGCACGTTCGGGTACGTGAGCCGGAGCACCGACCGGCCGCACAGGGCATCCTGGCACAGGCGCTCGGTGTTGATATCGAGCTCGGAACGGATCCGTCCGCGCTGTTCGCGCGTGTTGAGAACACCGGTGGAATCTCGGCGGCGTTCGATCAGCTTTCACGGCGGGAAATCGACGTGTCCGAGTTTTCGCTCGGACAACCGAGTCTGGATGAAGTCTTTCTGACGCTCACCGGGAGACCGGCTGAAGATCAGGACGCTCAGGACGAAACGGAGGAGGCGGCATGACGACAGCGTCACCCGCACAGGAAATCCCGCGCGTGAATGGCAGGTTGCGCACGGCGCTGTCATCCCGGACGCGACCACCGCGGGCCAACGCGCTCTCCAGCACGATCACCTTCGGCTGGCGAGCGATTCTGAAAATCAAGCACGTTCCGGAGCAGCTGTTCGATGTCACGATGTTCCCGATCATGTTCGTGCTGATGTTTACGTATCTTTTTGGAGGGGCGCTGGCGGGATCTCCGCGCGACTACCTGCAGTTTCTGGCACCGGGAATCCTGGTGCAGACGATCATAATGATCACGATGTATACCGGAATGGTGCTCAACAACGATCTGAAGAAGGGCATCTTTGATCGATTCCGGGCGATGCCAGTCTGGCGAGCATCGTTTTTGGCCGGAGCGATGCTCGGAGATGCCCTGCGCTACCTGATGGCATCGGCCGTTGTTCTGACCGTGGCGTTTATCCTCGGCTTCCGGCCGGATGGCGGTGTGATCGGGGTAGCGCTCGGCGTGCTGCTGGTCATGGTGTTTGCGTTCGCGATCTCCTGGATCTGGACGATGCTCTCCATGTTTATGCGGACACCGGAATCACTGATGTACGGCAGTTTCATGTTCCTGTTCCCGCTGACGTTCATCAGCAACATCTTCGTGGATCCGGAAACGATGCCGTCCTGGCTCCAGTCGTTCGTGGACGTCAATCCCATGACGTTCCTGACAACCGCAACACGTGGTCTGATGCACGGGGAAGCAAGTGCTGGAGATATCGGGATTGTCCTGATATCCAGCGCAATCATCGTGGCGATCTTCGCTCCGCTGACGATGTACATCTATAACCGCAAAGAGTAATCACGGCGTCTGAAACATTTTCCGGAACCGGGGAGGCCTACTCTGGCCTCCCTTTTTCCTGCCCTGGTGTCCGGAAAACTGCAGTTGTCCTTACCGGGAATGTTCCTGCCTGCCGCATTCCGGAAAACGACCGATGCCGCCAGGATTACCAGTGAATAAAGTGACGGTTCGTTAGCCATGCAGACGGGACGGAGCGAGATGGGTGATCGAGACTGGAAACGACTCGGTGGATTTGCAGGCGTGAAGTTGCTGCTTCTTCACGCCGGGCTCAGCGCCTACTGGGCTGCTGGCGGTACCGCACTGCTCGGGCTGTTGTCCGATGGCATCAATGAGATGGCGGCGGAACGCGCCACCTCGACGATCGCGATGATCTGGAGTGTGGCGGTGCTGAAAGTAGCGGTCGCTCTTATCGGCCTTGGCGTTCTCCGTGACTGGTTCACGTCAGCGGTAGCGCCACTGGCGCTTTCGGTGACGCGGTTCGTGGCGCTTGTTCTGCTTCTCTACGCGGGCATGCAACTCGCCGGTGGGCTGCTGGTCGTGGCCGGGTTGATCGAATCGGGTGCGGAAACGGGAACCGCGTTCCGTGCGTATCTGCTGCTCTGGGGACCGCTCTGGCTGGCGATCGGAGTCGGATTTTCGTTGTTGTCATGGGCAGAAACCGAGCGCGCGTTGAGCTCGTCGACACGGCATTGCCGAGGGCTGTGAGAGCAATTGTCAGGAATATCCTGCAATCCTTAATGCTCCCTTAAGCCGGGTTTCAGGCCTGTTTCAGGAAAGCAGCGTTACAGAGTAGCGAGTGACGCTGCGCAAAGCGTAAAGACAACGGCATAGAGGCACGCGAACGGCACGGCGAACATGATGGCGTAACGCACAAGTGAATGTGCAGCCTGTACGGTCACGGTTGAAAGCCCCTTGACAAGGCATCTGAAAACGCGCATGCTACGCCCGTGCCGAGCCGCTCTGTCATGAGATGGGTGACAGAACGGCGGCAATACCATTCCGGCGAGCAATCTTGCCTGCGAAGTTCGATCGTCTGTGGAAGTGAACGCAGACGCTTTATGGGGGACGAGCCTCTCGTTAGTCGTGCGCCCGGCTGGTCCAGTGGCGCCACCAGGCCTGATGGAGGGTAAGGGTGGAACTACCACTTCCTGAGCAAATGACACCAGAGCAGTGGAATCATGTGACCTACACGCTCATTCTTCTCTGGTCGTTCGCCGGGCTGATGATTCTCGGCGCTGGAAGCATGCTTGTTGCTCACATTGTTGTGCCGTCGCTGATTGATAACCGCGATATCGATGAGAAGTACGGCAAGGGCCGAGTGTTCGTCTACGCGATAGCGGCTGCGGCGTTTGCCGGCGCGATCTTCGTTTTTGTCAGCTTTGTCCTGGCGATGGATGAGTTTCTCGAGATTTACCCGGACGTTTGGGTCTAGCACTTCCCCGGCAGTGCACCGGAGTATCTCCGGCGGGCCGGTTTGATGGAAACGGAGCGGAGCAGCAAGTATGCGACGATTTATGCGTCCACTGATCGTCGGTCTGGTTCTCTTGATTCTGCTGGCACTGCCGGTCACCGCTGTGCTCGCTCGCAGTTATTTCCTGAGTCCGACCTGGCAGCCTGCGCAGGAACAGCCAATTGCGTTCCCGCACACCACGCACGCACAGCTCCCGCAGCTGGAGTGTGAGTACTGCCACCGGGGCGTGTCTGAAGATGCCTACGCCGGCATGCCGGCGCTCGAGCTCTGCATGGACTGCCACCAGGCAATTGCCACCGATCGCGAAGAGATTCAAACGCTGATCGAGCACTGGGAGAACAACGATCCGGTCAACTGGGAGCGCGTCCATCAAATGCCGGACCACGTCCACTTCGTGCACTCGTCACATGTGAACTACGGATTTGACTGCGCCGAGTGTCACGGCGATATGGAGAACGAAATCGACTACGCCGAGCAGGTGCGTGATCTCCGGATGGGTGACTGTATCGACTGTCACAAGGAGTATGGTGCGCCAACGGACTGTTCGGTTTGTCACTACTGATCCAGTGCCGGGTGTGTACGACGTCCGGCAGCACGACGGGCACGGGGCCCTTTGACGAGCAGGTGATGGCGAGTACGGCCTTCAATACCATGGACGGATGCGATGCGACGGCGTGATTTTCTAAAGCTGTTGACAGTTTCAACCACCGGTGCCGTGCTGTTTACGGGCTGCAAGCTCGGCGGGTACGACGACCGGGAGTTCCAGAAGCAGAGTCCGGTCGAGCATCCGGCTGACCTCCCGTTCGGACGTGACAACTGGTATGCCACGGCGTTCCCGGCGGTCGGGGGCGGCATTGGCACGATCGTGCGTGTCTTCGAGGGCCGCGCCAAGAAGGTTGAGGGGAACCCGGACTTCCCATTGAATATGGGCAAGACCGGTCCGCGTGCCCAGGCGATCGTTCAGGAGGTCTATCATCCAGATCGGATCGATGGACCGATGCGCCGCAACGGCAATAGCTTCGAGCGTATTTCCTGGAGCGACGCCACAGCCGAGGTTGCCCAGCTGGTACAGAACGCCAGCAACCCGCTGCTGGTCACCGAGCCGATTAGCGGTGCTATTGCCCGGATCGCCGGTGAGTTTGCCGAAGAGAGTGGTGCTCAGCACCTTGTTTACGAGCCGGACGAGTTCGTTGTCCTGCGGGAAGCGATGCGGCGCGTCTTCGGAACCGACCGGTTCCCGGCGCTGGATCTGCCGAACGCCGGTGCAGTTGTCAGCTTCGGCGCAGATTTCCTGCACAACTGGATCTCTCCAGTTCAGTTTTCGGTTGGCTATGGCGAGTTCCGACAAGGGGGCAATGGATCGCGCGGTAGCTATTTCCACGTCGGCCCGCGGCTTTCCGATAGCGCGGCAAGTGCCGATCGATGGTATCCGAACACCCCCGGTACAGAGGGCATGATCGCGCTTTCCGTCGCATACACCATGGTCGAAGAGGGTATGGCGACAGAGGAGCGTGCTGAAGAAGTCTTCGGAGGCATCTCGCTCGACGATTACGTTCCTGAAGACATTGCAGACCAGACGGGATTGACGGCGGATCAGATCCGGGACATTGCCCGGGAACTCGGTCGGAACGCGCCGAGTATCGCGATCGCTGGCGGTTCCGCTGCCGCTCACACAAACGGACTCTTCAACCTTGCGGCAGTCTTCGCGCTGAACTACCTGACAGAGAGCGTGAATACCGAGGGCGGCCTCCTGCTGAATCCCGGCTCACCGGATCCGGACGTGATTCCGAACAGAATCGGTGGGGCGTCCTATCAGGAGTGGGATCAGATCATCGAAGAGATGCTCGCTGGCGATATTGATCTGCTGATGGTTCACAAAGCGAACCCGGCCTTTGGTCTGCCTGAGGCGAGCCGCTTCCACGATGGCCTGGATCAGGTCTCGACTGTGGTTAGTTTTTCCAGCTTCATGGACGAAACGACTCGCCACGCGGATCTGATTCTTCCCGACAACACGACGCTCGAGCAGTGGGGGCTGGATCTGCCGGATCCGGCGCCTGGCTTCCAGCTGATCAGCGTGCAGCAACCGGTTGTGGAGCCGTTCGTGAGCTCCCGGAACTTCGGTGACTCGTTGATCCGTATCGCCAACGAAGCCGGGCTTTCCTACTCGTGGAGTTCGGTGCAGGACGCGGTTCGGTCGCTCGGCGGCGCGCTCGCCGAGGTTGGCCGGGGCCTGCCGGATGACAACGATGATCCACGGGAGTTCTTCCTGGCAATGCAGACCCAGGGCGGCTGGTGGGACGAAGAAAGCCGGATGGAAGAAGCACCGTCCGGACCGGAAGACATGCCGTCTCCATCTGAGGCGCAGTTCTCCGGTGATGAATCTGAATACGACTTCTACTTCCTGCCGTTCCCGACGAACTCGTGGGAGTACGGCGAAACGGCGAACCTGCCCTGGTTGCAGGGTCTGCCAGATCCGATTACGACGGCCGTGTGGACCACGTGGGTCGAGCTCAATATGGACACGGCAGAAGAGATGGGTGTCCAGCTCGGCGATATGGTCCGCATTGAATCGCCGAGCGGCAGCATCGAAGTTCCGGTGTACGTGAACCCGGCCGCACCGCCGAACGTTGCGGCGGTGCCGATTGGCCAGGGGCACACTGAGTACACGCATTACGCTGAAGACCGCGGGGCGAACCCGATTGAGATCGTCGCCGCGCAGACAGATGGTGAGACCGGTGCACTGGCCTGGGCTGCAACAAGGGTCCGTCTTGAACCGACCGGTGAGCGAATCCGCTTCCCGCGGTTCGAACGCCAGCTGCCGTTCCAGCTTGAAGATAATCCGGTTGTTCAGGTGACTCGTGATGCGTAGCAGATTGCCTGACGTGACAGTTGCGCGAAACAACGGCCTGAGAGGAGTCTGAATGTCAGCACGTTGGGGGATGGTCATCGATCTCGATCGATGTACGGGCTGTCAGGCCTGTGTGGTCGCCTGTCAGGCAGAAAACAACATCCCGATCAATACCGAAGACATTTTCCATCAGCGCCGCGCGATCGAATGGATCCGTGTCGAGCGCTACTGGGAAGGTGAATACCCGAACGTCAAGGCGCGGTACATTCCCATCCCGTGTATGCACTGCGCTCAGGCGCCGTGTGAATCGGTCTGTCCGGTGTACGCCACCTATCAGACCACGCAGGGCATCAACATGCAGATCTACAACCGCTGTATCGGAACACGGTACTGCGCAGTGAACTGCCCGTGGCACGTGCGGTTCTTCAACTACTGGGAGCCGAAGTGGCCGGAGAGCCTGAAGCACCAGCTCAACCCGCACGTCTCGGTGCGCAGCCGGGGTGTCATGGAGAAGTGCACCTTCTGCGTTCAGCGGATCGTCCGCACCGAGCAGGAAGCTCAGGTGGAAGGCCGCGAGGTTGAGGACGGTGAATTCACGACGGCATGCGCTCAGGCGTGCCCGACAGACGCGATCGTCTTCGGGGACCTGGATGACCCGGATAGCCGGGTCGCACAGATGGCTTCGGATACAGACCGCGGCTATCAGCTGTTGAGTGGGCTGGGAACTGATCCGGCGGTGCTCTACCTGAAGAAGATCGATCCAGACGCGACGGATGAGATAGACGGAATCGGTCCCGACGGTACGCGGGACTAGGGAAGGGCAGAGCAGTCGAACATGTCTTCACACGGACATATTGTTCCAAGAGTCTGGTCGCTCTCCCCGCGTGAGATCGCTTCAGACGGAATCAAGCGGATTAGTGGTCTCGGGTCGCTCTATCGACTGGGGATAATCATCGCCGCCGTGCTGGCGCTGGTAGGCATTGTTTCGCTCATTGCCGGCCCGCTGCTGCAGGGGTATGCCGATCGATCGGTCTGGACCTACGTCACCGCGGTCTTCTTCTTTCTAATGTCGACCGTGGCGGCGGCACCGTGCCTTTCCGTCGCGCTGCGCCTCGCGCGGGGACATTGGCGGCGGCCGGTAAACCGGGTCGCAGAGATCTGGGCTGCGGCGTTGATCGTGCCGATGATTCTCTTCTTTGTTCTTCAGGGCACGCATCCGACGTCGATGGATCGCTCCTCCATCTGGATGGGCTGGCCGGGAGCGCCCTGGCTGTGGTCGAGCATCATGATGATCGCACTCGTGGCGTGCGGATACGCATTCCTGTACATCAGTGCTCGCCCGGACTTTGCAATTCTGCGCGATCAGGTGGATGACAACCCGAAAGGCTTCTTCTCCCGCATGGCTGGCAGCTGGCGCGGGACGATCAAGCAGTGGGCCGTTCATGATCGCGGACTCAGCTACATCGGCGTGTTCTATGTGATGCTGTTCGTTGGAGCGATGACGGTCATCTCCAGTGATTTCATCATCGGGTTTGTTCCGGGCTATCACAGCTCGATCTTCCCGGTCTACTGGGTGGTGACATCGTTCCAGGCGGGAATCGCTCTGACACTGGTAACCGCTGCGATCCTGCGCAAGTGGGGCGATGGCGAGAAGTATCTGGAGCTGGATCAGTTCTGGGGCCTCTCGAAGATGCTGCTCGCGTTTGGTCTGCTCTGGTTCTACTTCTGGTGGTCGGAATTCATCATTACCTGGTACGCACGAACGCCGTATGAGGTGAACTTCCTGAAGTTCTTCTTTTTCGATACCTATCTCTGGTTGTTCGTCATGGTTATTGGGTTCTGCTTCCTGGCGCCGTTGCTGGGTCTGATGTGGAACTTCATCCGCCGCAGCTACACCGGCCCAACGGTGGTGGCGGTGCTGGTTCTGATCGGGATTCTGGCAGACCGTATTCGCCTTGCGTCAATCGGCTACACGGTTGAGGACATCAATGCACAGTACTTCCTGGATGTGCCGGCAACGCACTATCCCGGAGTGTTCGATGTGTTACTGACCGTCGGGTTTATCGGCGCGGCGGTTGGGATCGTACTGGTGGCTATGCGCTTCATTGCAGTGCCGTCCATCTGGGAGATGAGTAGCGGACTGTGGTTGCGAGCCATGCGCCAGTACAAGAAGGCTGAAGTGATCGTCATCGGTAAGCCGGAATAGGCCGAAGAGCCGCCGCGCGGAGGAACAGATGCAGGAACGACATCCCCTCAGGGGAGAGGCAATCACAAAGGAATTGCTCCGGCCACTTACCCAGACACCGATGGTCTTCTGGGTCGCGGTAATCATTCTGGGTGGCGTGCTGGCAGCATTCGCATTCGCCGTCGGGTGGATGTTCTACTGGGGGCTCGGAACAACCGGCCTCAACACCCCGGTCTTCTGGGGGTTCATGATCACGAACTTCGTGTTCTGGATCGGTATCAGTCACGCGGGCGTGATGATCTCGGCCATTCTCCGTCTGACCCAGGCGGAATGGAGACGCCCGGTCACCCGTGCTGCCGAGGTCATGACGATCTTCAGTCTCATGACGGCCATGCTCTTTCCGTTCCTGCACACTGGCCGTCCGTGGCGAACGGTCTACTGGGTGTTCCCATATGACTTCGAGCGCGGCGTCTGGCCGGACCCGCGTGGTCCGCTGGTGTGGGACCCGGCAGCGGTGTTCACCTACCTGACTGGTAGTACGCTGTTCCTGTACACCACGCTGATTCCGGATATGGCGCTCCTGCGGGATCGCTCCACCGGGTGGCGCAAGACGCTGTACACAATCCTCGCCCTCGGCTGGCGGGGGAATGAACGGCAGTGGAAGCTGCAGCTGGTTGCCGGTATTCTGCTCTCTGCGCTGATTCTGCCGGTGTTCGTTTCGGTTCACAGTATCGTGTCCTGGGACTTTGCGGTCTCGCTCATCCCGGTCTGGCACGCGTCCATTTTTGCTCCGTACTTCGTGATCGGAGCGGTCCACTCAGGGGTCTCGGCGGTGATTACCCTGA
>SLMJ01000022.1 GCA_007133615.1 Thermomicrobiaceae bacterium
CGTTATGAGCAATTTCGAAGGCTCACCCGTCGTCGATAGCGGCGGCGGAAACATATCAACCGATCCACGGATGGCCGCCGACGTCCGCCGAATGGGTTTTAACCTCACCGCGTTTGCCAACAATCACACCCTCAACTACGGCGAGCACGGCTGTCTGGAAACACTCCGCGTTCTGCGGGAGAACGACTTCGCGATCGCTGGAGCCGGAAAGCATCTGGCGGAAGCCCGGCGCCCGGCCTATCTCGAGACCGTCAACGGACGGATCGGCCTGATGGGCTGTGCATCGACGTTCGGTGCCGGACAGTACGCCGGAGAACAACGACCGGACGTCCCTGGTCGACCGGGGGTCAACCCTCAACGCTACGATCGCCTGTTCGTGGTTGATCAGGAGCATTACGACGCGATCAAACGTGTGGCCGAGAAGACCGGCGCCGAAGGATGGCGACAGTGGCGAGTCGATATGGGATTCGGCCAGCCGCCGAAGCGCGAGGGTGAACTCGTTCTGGCGGATCGTTCGTTTATCGTCGGCGACGACTTCGACACCCGGACAGAAGCCCACGAGGGCGACCTGACCGGAAACACCAAATCCATCCAGGACGCCGCTGCCGTCTCCCATCTCACGGTCGCATCGATCCATGCCCACGAGCCGAAGAACGAGATGTGGGAACCGGCAGACTTCATCATCGAGTTCGCCCACGCCTGCATCGACGCCGGCGCCGACATTGTCGTCGGTCACGGGCCGCATATGCTCAGAGGTCTTGAGATATACAAAGGCAAACCGATCTTCTACTCGCTGGGCAACTTCATCTTCCAGCACGAAACCGTGCAGCACATGCCGGCGGATGATTACGCGGCGCTCAAGGTGGATCCATCCGCAAGTGCGGTGGATCTCTTCCAGCATCTGAACGCGAATGAGACGCGCAGCTTCATCGCGAAGGATCCGTACTGGGAAACGGTGCTGCCGATGTGCCGCTTCGTGGACGGCGAGATCGCGGAGATCAAGCTCCACCCGCTCTCACTCGGTCCGGGGCAGCCAATACCGGATCGCGGAATTCCGCGATTGGCAACCCCGGAGCACGGCCGAAAGATCCTGGATTGGATGGCGGAGCTGTCGAAGCCATTCGGGACAGACATTGGCATCGACCAGGGAGTCGGCATCGTCAAGCTCGGCTAGGCACAATCGCTAACCAGTAAAGACGAAACGGGCCGGCCTGATAGCCGGCCCGTTTTCCTAACTGATTGAACGCGAAATCTGAAACTCGCTACGCGTCGAGCGCCTCGGTCGGTTTGACCATCAGCACCGGCGTTTGACCGGATTTCAGGACCCGTTCGGCCACGCTGCCGAAGATGAACCGGTCGAATCCGGCACGACCGCGGGTCGCCATAACAATGAGCTGTGGCTGGATCTTTCGCTCGTAGGCAATCAACTCTTCGCCGGCGAACCCTTCCAGGACAGCGCCCTGAACCTGAAAACCCTGTTCTCTGAGATCCGAGGAGACTTTCGAGATGTATTTGTGCGCCTCGTTGACCATGTACTCGGCAACATCACTCATTGGCTGGCCTGCACCGGGAGCGTAGGTCTCGTACCCGAGGCTGCTGTAGAGATTCGCAGTTTCGGCAACCTGCGTTATGTACAGTTCCGAGTCGAACGTCTTCGCCATCGATTTCGCCCAACCCAGCGCGGCTTCGGAGTAGGCAGAGCCGTCCACCGGCGAAAGGATCTTCTGAATATTGCCGCCGTCCAGCGTTCCGGCTCCGGACCGCAGAAGAAGCACCGGCGCATCTGCTGCGTGAACCACCTTATCCGCGACACTGCCGTAGAACCAGCGACCAATCCCGGTGCGACCATGCGTCGTCATCACGATGAGCGCATCATCGAGATCGTCAACCGTCTCGATGATTTCATCTGCCGGAGCACCGATCCGCACGTGCATCTCGGCGTCCAGCTCCAGTCTCTCCGACAGGCTCGAGAGATACTTCCGGGCTTCATCGTCTTCGGATGCGTCCGCATCGTGCCCGATGACAAACACCAGGTGAATCTGGCTGTCATGACGCCTGGCAATCGGTACGGCGTAACCAAGTGCCTCTTCGGCGAGGTCGGACCCGTCCAGCGGCACGAGTACGGAATTGATCGTCATCGTGATCCTCCTGTTGTCCATCAGCGAGATCAGTTGATCGGCGAATTGCGCCGGATCATCGTCAAACAGGCGTCAGTCGCATTCTGTTCAATTGCGTACAGTATGGCATCTCTCCGACATCCCGTCAGTATCTGCCAGCTCCACGCTGTGATTTCACCAGTTTCGGTTATGATGTCACCTGCGGGGCTGTGACAACGGAGTACGGCCGTAGTATTGAATCGAGGACGATACCAATGGCAGTAGAAACAAAGCGAATACCGGCGGACGCTCTTCAGACGTTCACTTCCGACGTCCTCGTGGGCTTCGGAGTCAAGCGGGAGCACGCTGACGAAGTTGCCGAGGTGCTGATCGCCTCAGACGTGCAGGCGATTGATTCGCACGGCGTCCCACGTTTGAAAATGTACACCGACCGGCTCCGTGCGGGGCTGGTTAATCTCGACCCGAAGATGACAGTCATTACCGAGACACCTGCCACACTCGCGCTGGATGCCGACAACGGAATGGGCCATCCGGCATCAATCGAGGCAATGAAACGGACAATCGCGAAGGCAAAAGAGATCGGTCTCTGTATGACGACCGTCCGGAACAGCAATCACTTCGGCATCGCCGGCTACTACGCTGCCATGGCGCTCGAGCACAACATGTGCGGGGTGGCATTTACCAACGCCACGCCGCTGGTCGTTCCAACCGGCGCGAAGCACGCCTACCTGAGCACAGCCCCGATTGCCGCCGCGATTCCGGCCGGCACAGAGAAACCAATCCTGCTCGACGCAGCAACCAGCACCGTTGCCTGGGGCAAGATCGAGATTGCTCGTCGAGAAGGCAAACCAATTCCGGCCGGCTGGGCCGTCGATTCCGACGGCCACATCACCACGGATCCGAACGAAGCGGTGGCGCTCACGCCACTCGGTGGCACACGTGAGACCAGTGGGCAGAAGGGATTCGGACTCGGGCTGTTCATCGAAACGCTCTGCGGCCAGCTTGCCAGTGGCCCATGGGGCAAATACGTGAAAGGCAGTCGGGATGAGGTGCCAGGCCCCACCAGAACCGGTCATGCTTTCATGGCCTGGCGGATCGACGCGTTTGCCAGCGAAGAAGAGTTCAAAGCCGGCATCGACGAGATGATTCAGGAAATCAAAGCACTGGAAACCCTTGAAGGAGTCGATCGCGTACTCATTCCCGGTGAGCCTGAATATGAGGGAGAAGTCGATCGCCGGGCAAACGGGATCCCGGTGCATCCATCCGTGGTTGAAGAGATTC
>SLMJ01000213.1 GCA_007133615.1 Thermomicrobiaceae bacterium
ATTCAGCGCCCGACGCCAGCGGTCGAAATCAGCTGGTTCGACCGGTCGCTGGCGATAGAGTCGGGCCAGCGTTTTCCCGAAACCATGCCGAAACGGGTACCAGTAGCCGTCGAATCGCTCGTCAAGGAGCGCGTCCTTATCGGTCACAAACGGGCGCATCGCCAACCGAAGCATCCAGGCACGCGCGAGCGCCATCGAAAGGTCCCCAAGACCCGGTACACCAAGGATCTGCAGCGGCCCGCCGCCCGTCCAGGCATCGGCGCGGAGACTCGTATTCGTGATCACCAGGTCTGGATACCGCTCCGGGGCCCGGCAGAGGAGTTCCATGGCAACCAGCACGCCAAAATCGTGCGCGACGAGTGAGATCCGCTCGCCGACCCCGATCTCCTGATCGATGAACTGCTCGATGGCGCTGGCCAGTGCTGTAACGCGGAAGTCCTGCTGGTCCGACTTCCCGGACAACCCGAATCCAGGAAGATCAATCGCGATCGACAACCTGTCGGCACCCGTTACCGGAAGAACGTCTCGCCACAGCCATGACCAGCTCGGAATTCCGTGTATGAACAGGACTGGTGACGCCTGCGTCCGGTCACCATATCGGACGTGAAATAGCGCGCCCTGATTTCCCGGAGCGTGCGATCCCTGTGCAATGAATCGATCTATGCTTGCGCAGTTCGTTGCCACGACACATCCTCATATGGCGCCGGCAATGCAATAACCAGTACGGTTACGCTCAGATGCCGGGAAGGTACGAAAAGGTGGGCGAATGATCGACGAGCAGCAGTTCAAGGACGTCATGGCGCGTATTCCAACTGCCGTGGCCGTGATAACGAGCGCGACCGATGACGCGTTCCATGGCGTTACCGTGTCCTCATTCGGGTCGCTCTCACTCGATCCTCCGCTCGCATTCGTCAGCATTCTCAAAGAGATCAATAGTCACGATCGCCTGCTCGCAGCGGATGGGTTTGTCATAAACGTTCTCGCCCGCGAGCACACCTTCTTCGCCGAGCAATTTTCCGGCCAGACACCGCTCGCCGATCCTGGATTCAGCCGCGTTCCACATACGCTCGGAACCCTCGGGATTCCGAAAATTGACGGGTGTATCTCGTGGATCGAGTGCCGGAAGTGGGCGCAGTACGAGGCTGGGGATCACACACTATTCGTTGGCGAGGTCGCCGATATTCAACTCGGTTCAGCGGTCGATCCATTGATCTACTATGACCGGGAGTTTGTCGAGCTTTCCTGGTAACTATTTCCCGATCCGGATGCGATGACCCGGGATCACCCACCCGAGCTCGCGAGCATTGACCCGCCGGTCCCGCAGTTGCTGCATCTGTACCGGGCTCACCGTGATCGGTCGAAGCTTGAATTCGAGGCTGCGTTCCTTCCGGAGCTCAGGGCGCAACGCCTGGAGCGGGGCGAAGTCATACCGTTGCTCCGAGACGTGCATTGATCTCGGCGCGTGATCGCCAATGGAAACCATCGGGGTATCCCGCGCCTCGAACGGCTTACTCGCGAACGATTTCGCCGGCTCATTGCGCAATTCCATGGGTGTCAGCGAAACCGGCGTCATCGGGTTGGGTTCTGAGGACGTCGATTTCTTCTGGCGACGCTTCCGGCCCTTCTCGTTTGCCATGATGCACTCTTTCCGACGAAATCGCCGAACGTTACCGGGTTTGCGTGAACCCGTCCGGATACCGAGCCTGCCTGGTTTCCACAAAGGCGTTCGTAAGGTAATTGTAACGTTGAACACAGTCTACAACCCAAGACACTGCTGGACAGAGTTCGTATCATTAGACGGGTCTGTGAGGATTGCACGTCCGTAATGGAATCTTCCTTACGGTTTGTGACGTTCTCATATTTCAGAATGGGTTTTAGACCGTTCAGCGCTCGTACCGAAACGACCATTAGAGTACTGGTGAAGAGCAATTGACAGAGCAGCAGACAACATCACCAGAACAGGAAGACCCGGACGGACCGAACCACGAATCCACTGATGATTCAGACGAGTCCGCAGGCGGCGAAAGCAATCTGGCAGCAATTGCAATTCTTCTGCTTGCCGGAGCTATTGCCCTCTTCGCCTGGGCGTGGTCAAATGAGCGCGGTGACTCCTCGTCAGGGGAGAACGTCACAGTTGGCCGTGAGGCACCAGATTTCACACTTCCGGATCTAGACGGAAACGAGGTTGCACTGTCGGACCATCGGGGTGAGGTGGTCCTGATCAACTTCTGGGCAACCTGGTGCCCACCGTGTCGGGTCGAGATGCCTGATATGGAAGCGGTCTACCGAGAACATCACGATGATGGGTTTGAGATTCTCGGCGTCGACCAGCGGGAACCACAGGAGTTGGTCGAAGAATTTGTAACAGAACGCGGGTTTAGCTGGATATTCTTGCTGGATAAGGATTTCGATGTCTCCGAGGAATACGCAGCGACATCAATCCCGCGCAGCATACTGGTGGATCGCGACGGGACTGTTGCCCACATCTGGAGGGGTACGCTCACCCGCTCGCAACTCGAGCAACAGCTCGCAAATCTGGGGATTGGCAATTAGGATGTCAACGCTTCTCACGATGTAACGCAGTTCACAATTCGTGCGTCTCACACTCCAGGGAAGAGCAACGACGTAAGGGATTACGAGGGGGTCACGTGTCGAATAGTCAAAGTCAACCGGGAAAACAGCCAACTCTGTTCGACAGGCGCGTTTCGCGTCGAACGCTCATCAGACGTGGCGCAGTTCTTGGTGTCTCTCTGCCCATCATCGGGTCGGTGATCGCCGCATGCGTCTCACGTGATCGGACTGGTGACGATACCAGTGGTGGTCAGCAGCCGACTCCAACTGCAGAAGAAGTCACCGAAACGCCAACGCCGGAGCCAACGGCAACTCCGGAACCAACGGCGACTCCAGAACCCACTCCTACTCCGGAGCCGACTCCCACGCCAGAACCGACTCCGACACCAACTCCGGAGCCGACTCCTACACCGGAGCCAACGCCACTCGAGTCGTTGATGAACGACCCGGACTGGCAGGGGGCGTTGCGGCCGCTCGATGGCGTTTTTGTGGGTGCGTGCACGGGCGATTCTGTCAACATCCGCGCCGAGCCGACAACGCAGGCGTCGGTTGTGGGCACGACGTTTCGGCGCCATCCGTTGACGATCTACGATGTCGTTGAAGGTGACCCGATCGAGCAGAACATCGAAAACGAAGATGGCGAATTCGAGACTGTGACCGACAACCGCTGGTTCCAGATCGGTGACGACCGATTCATCACCGCGATCTTCGTGGAGCCGCTCGTCCCGACGACCCCGCCTGAAGTATTCGAGGGCACCTGGATTGACATTAACCTGACCACGTTCTACGCGATTGGCTATGACAACGATACCCCGGTGCACGC
>SLMJ01000237.1 GCA_007133615.1 Thermomicrobiaceae bacterium
GCCCGGGTCAGGTTCCATTCACGTCTTGCGCGGTCCAATGGCGCGGTCCCACAGGGGCGTGGGACCCTACATCACCATCACACACCAACCCCTGCGTAGGGGCCGACGCCCCTGTCGACCCGGTGCCCCGCAACCGACGTGCGGTCCCACGAGGCCGTGGGACCATGCACCGTTTCCAACGTCTTGTTTCCATCTCATCGACGGCCAATGAAACACGGTCCCCCAGAGGTGAGGGCCGCTAGAGCTCCCGCAGCAACGCTGTCAGCAAGGCAGTTCGTTCGATCAGCCCCGACACCAGAATGTGCTCGGTATCAGCGTGGCCACCATTTCCGGTGCAACCCAGCCCGTCGATCGTCGTTGCCCCGGCCGCAGCGGTGAAGTTGCCGTCGCTCGCACCACCGGTCGATGCTTCTTTCAGATCAAGCCCGATACTCTGGCCGATCTTATGGGCGCGCTGGAACGCAGCCGCAATCGCCTCGGTCCGCTCCATTGGAGGCCGATTCAACTCGCCCTCCACTGTCACCGTGGCACCCGGCAGCGACGCCCGGCAACCCCGAATCGCCTCGACCGTTCGCTCGGCTTCATCCATCGTGACGACCCGCAGGTCAACCAGCGCATCAGCCTCAGCGGGGACCACATTCCGCCGGGTACCGCCCTTGACGACGCCGACATTGACTGTCGTACCAAGGTCGTGGTCTGTTAGCGAATGCAGGTACTGAATCTGGTTTGCCATCTCCTGGATCGCGCTGACGCCAGCTTTCGGATCCGCGCCAGCGTGAGATGCCTTGCCGGTCACCTTCACGGTGAACATCCCGACGCCCTTCCGGGCGGTCTTCAACGCGCCATGCGGCGGAACCGGTGGCTCCAGACAGAGGACGTACTCGCTCTCGCGGGCAAGTTGTTCGATCAGCGACCGAGAAGCCGGGCTGCCCATCTCTTCTTCCGTGTTGATGAGCCACTTGATCGGGCGATGCTGGGAGTTGTTCTCTTGAATGATGCGCATCGCTTCCAGCATCATCGCCACGCTGGCTTTCATGTCGAAAATGCCCGGACCACGGGCAATGTCGCCGTCGATCGTCCACGGCAGTCGCTCGATCGTCCCCACTGGCCAGACCGTGTCGATATGCGTCATCACCAGAATCTGACCTGTCTCTGATCCGGTGCCTGGCCAGGAGGCAACCGTCAGGTCGCCCCATTCGGATTGATCGTGGCTCTGAATCGTCGCACCGCGCTTCTCGCACTCCGCACGAAGATACTGAACCAGTTTGTCAACGGCGGCTTTGTCGGTGCTCGGCGATTCCAGCCGAACGATCTGCTCCAGCGAGGCAAGCAGCTGGTCCTGTCGCTTCGCAACGTCTTCAATCAAAGTCACGTATGGTCCCTCCCCAGAGAAAACGGGGCGCCGATGGCACCCCGCAACAGAACTGAATTCTATTTATTCAAACGCCTTGTGTATTTCATGATCCGGTGGCCCGGCGTTTCCTCGCTCGAGCGCAAACAGTCGCAGGCTCGCCTCGAGGTCAATATACCGATCGGCAATCTCCATGAGCTCGATCGCGGTATACCTCGGTGTGGAGGCAATCTCTACCCGCAGTCCCAGCCGTTGGGCCCGGTCAACCAGGTAGGTAAAATCCCCATCGCCACTGACAACCACGGCAACATCGATGTGCTGAACCTGGGTCAGCAGGTCGACAGCGAGTTCCATATCGAGGTCGCCCTTGGTCGTCCCGTCACTGAATCGCTTCAGCGGCTTGGTAATCACCCGGAACCCGTTTCGTCGCAACCAGGTAAGAAAAGGAATCGCTCCGGCATCGTCCGGCGAGACTGCCATATAGGCATACGCCCGGTGCAGTCGGCGCCCATTGACGAGAAAATCGAGAAGCCGCGTATAGTCGATCCGTATACCAAGATCACGCGCCGCAAAATACAGGTTCGACATGTCAAAAAAGACGGCCACTTTATCAAACTGCTCGGGACGAAGCGGAGCCTCTTGTTTCATAACTGAATTGCGTACTTTCTGTAACGTGCGTCGGCCGGGTCAGGAAGCCTTCGATTCTTCCTCTGACTCCTTCTCCCGGTCCTCTTTTTCCTTCATCTGCTTGTAGTACTTGCGCGATTTCGGCATCGGCTTGGCTTCTTCGGCTTCTTTCTGCTGGACGAACTCCGCCGTTTCGGTTTCGAGCTGCTCTTCCAGAACCGCCAGGTCGTCATAGACACCCACGTTCTGGTTGGCAACCGGCGTTCGCATCAGCCGCCGAACGAGATCAGTCACTGACTTGACCTGCGCGCGATCGGCACCTGGCGTCGATGCCGTTTTCTCAATCGTTCCGACAAGTTGCAGCGTTTCCGGACGCGCCCCATTCTCCTGAAGTCGCACCCGTACTCGTTCCAGCGCGTTGAGGATATTCACCGTTCCGCTCCTTTTCGGCTTTTGGAATTGGTGACAAACGCGTGTCGCTACGAGTATTACGGATGACATTCCAGTTGACAACCGCATTATGACATCGATTTCCGGCTTGCGAACCTCAATCCCGTGTTCCTCGAATCCGCCGTGGTTTAATGTACTCGCAAGATGCTTGCAAGAATGTGACCGCGCGTATCATACGTTGGAATTCGACTGGGCATGAGCAGTTACGAACGTGATCCGGATCAGCGGCTGGATATCTCCGATCGCTTCCTCGGTTGCCTCCTTGGCCTGGCGGTCGGCGACGCATTCGGTATGCCCGTTGAAGGCTTCTCTGCAGACCAGATCCGGCAAAACCACGGATGGATCAACCAGTATCTTCCACGCACGGACCTGGTCGGCTCCGAGATCGAAGCTGCAGGGGAAATCACCGACGACACCGAGATGACGCTCTGCCATGTGGAGAGCCTCGTATCGACCGGCGGGCTCGTCGATCCCGAGAATACGGGAATGCGGTTTCTCCGCCTGTTCAACTCAGACAGCGAACGCTTCATGGGTCGAACGACAAAACAATCGCTGCGACAGGCAGACGAATCCGGCGATTTCCAATCGGGCGTCGGTGGCGAGCATGCCGCGGGCAACGGCGTCGCCATGCGGATCGCGCCGGTGGGACTTGTTCACAGCGTCGGTCGATTCAACGCCGAGGTCTTCGTTCGCGAGGTCATGCGGGCCGGGCTGATCACCCATTCGAACCCGGAGGCGATCAATGGCGGCGTGGCAATGGCCTACGGCGTTCGCCTGCAGGTAACCGGAGAGGTACCACCGGACGTCCTCGCCGACGAAGTCTGTTCCTTTATTGATGAAGATGAGGTCTCGAAGAAGATCAGGCACGCCGGAATGCTTGCCCGACGCGATCTCGATCACGAACGTCACATCGCCAATCTCCGGTCAATCGGAACATCAGGATACGTTGCGGAATCGGTCGGCGCA
>SLMJ01000331.1 GCA_007133615.1 Thermomicrobiaceae bacterium
CCTGAAGCTGTGCGATCACGGGCATGGACTCCACGATAAACTCCTGACCGAAGGGGGAGGTCGGTGTGCTGAAGTCCGAAGCTAAACACCTTCGCCGAAATGATCAGACCATCCAAGACTCGCGGATGGTCTTTCCAGGACATATTGCGTTAGGATATACAGCCATCCGCCGTGGTCGGCATGCGAATGAAAGTCGAATCAGATCCCGCAGGCAGGGGGTGGATTTCCAGGAATCGCTATGATGAATCGAAGATGGCTGACGATATTGCTCGGTGGGATCTCTTTGCTGATGTTGGTCGGCTGTGCGGTAGATGAAGAGTCGGATAAACCGGGCAATCGCGGTGAAGCCGGTGGTGGAGAGAATACAGGGGGGATGGTTATCTCGATTCGGAAGTGATCGACTCCGGTGCTTCAAGAATGGCTTCCGCACCAAAGGCGCTTTACCGTCCTGGTGGAGCTCAATCGCCTTGCCACAGCGGGATGGGTCGCTCCTCGCCGTCGGGCGCGGTACCGATCGTCCATGTGTCGGTAAAGTCCCATTCCTCGAAGTTCGACTCTTGGGAGAAGTCGTCGGTGCCCAGCGGTTCGCCGCCGTCGCTGGTGGAGATCTCCGAGGTGTCCTCGTCCCAGTAGCATGCCGCGATGGTACCGCCGTCGCCCGATGCTTCTTCGTCGTTTTCTCCCGCAAATCCTCCCACGTTGTCGCTGCCGTTGCCGGTCACGACGCCAGTGGAGTAGGAGTAGGAGATATCATCTCGATTATAGCCGGCGAATCCACCGATGGCCCCGTCGTTGATCACGCCGTCGACATTGCCGGTAGAGTAGGAGGCGGAGATTTCACCAAGGTTGTATCCCGCGAATCCACCGACCCAAGAACGCGTCAGCCACCAATCTTCCGGGTCATGAATATGTTCGACGTCGCCGATAGAGTAGGAGGAGGTGATGTCACCATCATTGCGTCCGACGAATCCACCGTGTTCATAGACGAAACCAGTAAGCAACAAATTTTGGAATTCCGTCTGATTCATCGCCGAATAGGAGCCGGTACAATTACTCGAGCTCACGCTTTGCTGACAAGGGTCGACGAGATTACCGGAGTCGTCGTGGCAAGAGCCCGTTCCGGCGGCGGCAGCCAGCATATTGTTGAAGTCGGTATCGGTCCCGTCACCGAGGCCAACGATAGAAATGAGGTGACCCTGATAACGGGCATTACAGGTGGCGTCGATGACGGTGCTTTGCGGTTGGCTGGGAATCCCGTCGCTGATGAGAATACCTTTCGAGCCGTAATTGGAGTCATTCATGCAAGCGCTGTCGGCAATGGCGTTCATCGCCAAAGCCATCGGGGATCCACCTCCGGGGGAGTTGGAGGTGAGCGAGCTCATGATCGCACTGTGGTTGTTATAATTGCAGTTAACCGGCACGTCGACATCGGTCCCGGAGAAGTAGCCCAATCCAAAGCGAAGATCGTGCTCAAAGGCCGCCACGACATTGTCGATGGCGTTCACGGCGATCTGCCAGTTCGACATGTCTCCCGAGCCCCACTCTCCGTGGGTCCACGCCATGGATCCAGCGCGGCTGAGCATCAGCAACACGTTGGTCGGCTCAACGTCCGATACGCCGTCATCAACCTCGCTGGAGGTATAGGAATCAGAGATGGAGCCGAAGTTCTCTCCCGCAAATCCGCCAACCTTCATCCACATACCAGTTACGCTCCCGGAGGCGTGGGAATCGCTGATGGTGGCGCCATTAAGACCGACAAATCCACCGACATACATACCTCTACCTATGACTTCGCCGGAAGAGTGGGAGTTGGAGATTGTCCCTTGTTCACTAATACCGACGAGCCCGCCGATGCCAGTGTGGGTGCCGAAGACATCGCAAGATGCATGGGAATCGCTGATGATGCCGAAATTATCCCCGACGAGTCCACCGATCCTGCTTTGACCGTCGATGTCGCAAGAGGATTGTGAGGCTGTGATAGTACCCTGATTACTATTATCGCCGACGAGGCCACCGACGTGGGAGTTACCCGTGATGTCACAAGTGGCCTGCGAGTCCGTGATATCGCCGTTGTTGAAGCCGACCAGACAGCCGATGGCGTCGGGTTTACCGTCAAATTGGCCCGAGACTTCGGAGTCGAAAATGGTGCCGAGATTAGTGCCGGCGAGCCCTCCTGTATACCCGGCTAGCTCGGTGACGCTGAGGTCGATGTCTTGCAGGACGACATTCTCGACGACGCCCTCATCGTCAATACAACCAAATAGACCGATACAGTGAGGTTCATCGCTCGATGTGTCGTAATCTTCGCCATCCAACTCCAGGGTGAGGTTGCTGATCGTCCATCCCCCGCCATCGAAGGTTCCGCTGAACCAGTGCTCTTTATTCTCGCCTTCTGCATTCGTGACATGCCCGATGGTTTGAAAGTCGACGATGCCGGACATATCGATATCGCGGGCGACGACGAAGGAATCATCCAGGTATTGGGTGCCGACGCCGATGCTGTTTAAGTGATCGGAGGCGCAGATGCGGTAGGGATCGTCGGGATCCCCGCTGCCGCCGCCGAAGGGGGCGCCGGCGGAGTCGCAGGGGAGTAGAAATTTGATAGTGTCCCCGACGACCTCGACCGGCGAGAGGATGTGCAGGGTCTTTTCGCCGGGCTCGGTGGAGGTCATGGTGCAGGTGGAGAGGCCGTCGGCGTTGGTCTCGGTGCACGCCTCGTGGTCGTTGCCCTCGCCGGAGGCGGAAAACTGCGGGGTGATTCCGGCGACGGGGTTTTCGTATTCGTCGCGAAGCTCGATGGTGATCAGCGCCTCTTCCTGCCCGTCGGCGACGACGCCGGCTTCGCCGGTGATACTGGAGTGGTCGCTCGACGGGGCGTCGGCGACGACGTTGAATACCTGGGTCGTGGTCGACACCCCGTCGAACTCCTCGCCGTCGGCAGTGACGTCGAGGAAGAAGTTGGTGGCCCCCCGCTCGATGACCGGGGAGAAGTGGGCGACGCCGGTGGAGTCGGTGCTCGCGTCGACCTGTTGTCCGCCGGAGGCGAACTCGTGCTGGTTGAGGGTAAGCGTGATCTCGACGTCGGCCATCTCCACGGGCTGCTGGTGTTGATCGATGATGGCGACGGCGACGTCGAAGGGCGTGCCGGCGGTGAGGAGGCCCGGGGGCTGGATGGTGACGAGCAGGGCGATCTCAGCCACGTAGCCCTGCTCGGGCTCGCAGCGAAGGTCGTCCTCGCTGTCACAGGTCCACACCCGGCCGGGAGCGCAGGTGACGCCGGGTTGGTCGGCAAGCGGGGAGCAGCCACCACAGGCGTTGGTCTCGTCTTCTCCCATGCAGGTCACCGAGTTGGAGGAGGTGCATACGAAGGCG
>SLMJ01000187.1 GCA_007133615.1 Thermomicrobiaceae bacterium
CCCTGAGCGTCGTTACCTCATGATCCTCGTAGGGCTCGCCGATTCGCCAGAGCTCCCGGGTTTCAGCCCGTTCTCCAGCCCGGCGAAGCGAATGACGGTTGATCTGTTCGATCTCGTCGGTTTCCGGTGGCCCGAACGGTGAGAGCGCATGATGTACGTGTGAAACGCCGGATTCGATCCCGCCTTCACGATTCGGCGCGAAGTATGAGTGATGCTTTCGGACGAATCGCTCATAGTCGGCGGTGCCTCTGGGATGGTCAGGATCAATACAGACGATGTCCCAGTTATTGGCCAGTTTCTCCGGCCAGTCGGGATCAAGCCGGATCGACCGTCCCCGCATCTGGTGGACGGCTGTCGCAGTGCTTGCCGTCGTCAGATCGAGCAGCACATTCACCCGGCGGGCATCCCACCCTTCGCCGAGGAGTCCGCGGGTACCGATGAGGCACTGAGAGCCACCCGATTCGAAAAAGCTGGTTATCAATGGCACGTATCGCCGGGACGTCCAGGCAACACCGGGTGCGTCGATACGGACGACACGACCCTCTTCACTCCCGCTGGACGAAACCGGAGTGAATTCCAGCCGTTTGGCAAGGTCCGGTTCCTGCCCTCGTAGCCAGGTCTGAAATCGGGTAGCCGCCTCCTCAGCGCATGCAATTGTCCGGGCAGTCATCAGCAACGGATTCAATCTGACTGCGTCTGGATCGCCGATCAGTGTCTCCAGTAGCAGTATTGCGCTGCCGGCCTGGTCATCGAGCACTCCCCGGAGCCGGGCGACCATTTCACTGCTGGTTCGCTCGTAATCGCAGAGAACCAGCGCGCGGAGATCGTCTCCCAGCTCGCCGGATTCCACGTTGAGGATGGACGCAGCTGCGACGCCTTTACTTGCCGAGTGAGCCAGCACCCGGTCGACCGGGGAAACGTGGCGTCGAATGCCGTTACTGGTTAGCACGTACCCGAGTGACGGCAGCGCTTCCCGTATCGCTTCCCAGGCTTTGTGGTCGTCTTCGTTGTCACTGAGCCGTAACCCATTGACTGCATAGTCTTCGATCAGTACGACCCAGTCATCTGCGGTCATCGGCTGCCGGTGCGGTTCCCTGATTCGCGAGTCCTGTGGAGGCGACACATCGAATCGATGGGAGAGCTTCAATGATGCACGGGCAAGTTCCGGGTTATCTCGTTCGAACCGCGTCCAGTTCACCCGGGCGCCCTGTTCACTGAAACGCTCGTGTGCGCGTCGTTCGATCCACTGCAGGAACGCCTGACTGGCAAACTGATGATCCAGCAAGCTCGTAATGAGCTCCTCGAACCGAAGATGCTGTTCCGCGATGTAGTCTGCTTCTGCTGGAAGCGGGCGCGTCAGGTAGCCGAGTTCCTGGTACGGAGCGAGATCGCCTTCCTTCACCACCGCAGGAGTGGGCACTTCGAAGTCGGCGTATCCGAACAGATTCCGGTAGAGGTCCGCTTCTCGTTCATTCAGATCGCGCGGTGGTGTGGCGGTCAGACCGACGACCATTGTCTCATCTCCCATAACATCCACCAGCGCCTGAACCAGGTATCCCCACATCTCCAGCAGGTGGTGGCATTCGTCCAGCACGATCGTGCACCGGGGCATGGAGGTTATGCGTTCGACCAGTCGTTTGCCATTCGGATGAAGCAGATCGAGCAGTAGCTCCGAATTCTCTCCCCGTGCAATCATCCGGCGGGCCCGTCGTCGATACCGGCTGAGGTCCCGGCGATACTGGCAGCTGTCTGAATCAGCGAGTTGATCAATCTCGCGCCGGGCCTCGTGCTCCGAAACCCCGCGTTCCCGTTGCAGGCTCTGTTGCCAGAGATCGAGGACGACCTGGTCCAGGTCTTGGTGTTCTGGATCGAGATTGCAGAGTGATTGATAGGTTAGAAAGGAGATGGGGGCTTCGTCTGCCGGGTCAGTGGCGCCGGGGATCGTCGCCGGCTCGAAATCGCCCCACTCTGCGGCCCACTGGTGCTGTACCGCCGTGTTGGGGCAGAAAACGATGGCGGGATTTCCGCTCCTGCGGATAATCTCCAGTCCGAGCGCGGTCTTGCCGGATCCCGGAGGCATCACGAGATAGCAGCGATGCTGGTGATCTGGCGCTCTGTTTTCGAACGCGTCCAGCGCGAGCGACTGGTACCGGCGGAACGGCCAGCGAAAGCGAGCACGTGCAAACTGGTCCTGGAGATCGAACGACGATTCAGGCATGTGGCAAGCCTACTGGCTGTTCTGGATGCGGTCGTTAGCTGCTCGCCTGGGCACGTCGGCGGGCCGGATGCAACGGCTTCTTGGCCAGAAGGAAGCAGAGCGATCCCGAGGCAACGATTACACCGAGAATGGTAAACGCAAGCTCATAGTTACCGATCGCGTCTGCCATTGCACCAGCGAGGATCGGGCCGCCCATCATCCCGAACATGACGATCAGTCCCGAGATGCCCATAATCGTTGCAAACGACCTGCGACCGAAGTAATCGGCTCGAATCGGCATCATCAGGACACCACGAACGCCGTGCGCAAGTCCCTGGATCACGGCGAACAATATGACCATCCAGAGAGCACTGGCCCAGCCGAGCAGAATGATCGCAAAGCCGGATCCGAGCATGCAGCCAGCCGCCAGGTACTGCTTGTTCAATCGGTCGCCAAGGAACCCTCCGAAGAGGTTGCCAAAGATCGAGCACGTGGTCATGACCGCGATAATGCTTGCTCCCAGGGTAAGACTGTAGCCGAGCCGTTCGCTCTCGTTCATATGCACAACTGCGTGCACCATGATCGTACCGACGACAAGCACACCCATCGCGTGCCCAAACGAAATCAACCAGAATGCCGGGGTTCGTATTGCCTCGCGTGGAGCAAAATCGTAGCGATCGTCGTACTCGATACTTCCGTTCTCGTCAGATTCATTAACCACTTCACCATCCGGTCGGAGCCCGTATTGCTCGGGAGTGTGGCGAAAAACCTGCGCCAGCGGAACGCCGACCAGCAGGACAATGACGCCTGATCCGAACGCGGTTGCCCGCCATCCGTAGGTGGAAAGGGAAATCGCGACCAGCGGGACCATCAAGCCACCCATGCCCATGCCGACATGGACGATTCCCATCGCCGTCGAACGCTTCTTGCTGAACCAGTTGACTACTGTGGCGCCGATTGACTTGAATCCCGCCATGCTCACGCCGACTGCCATCAGGAGAAAGGTGGCGTAGAACGTCCAGAGCGAGTTGATCTGGCTGAATGCAATGAATCCGAGACCGAAAATGATCATTCCTGCGGTCATAACGACTCTCGGACCCCACTTGTCGAGCATCCATCCCTGAAGTGGGCCGAGCAGTCCGCTTTCTGCCTGTTGAGCGGAGAAGGCGAAGGAGAAGGCAGTTCTGCTCCAGTTGAATTCCTGTTGCATCACCGCAACGTAGGAGCCGAAAGCCTGCATGAGCAGTCCAGTGGTTATCGCCTGGACCCAGATCCCGGCGGCCACAATCCACCAGCCATAGAAGAGACCGGTAGCCTGGCGTCGCACCCATTCGGTGCTAATCAAGACGAATTCCTCTTTCCGTGTCCCAGGAAGGCTCGTGCGAGGTGCACGTTCCTTCGTGCGGTGCCCTGGAACGGGCAGGGGCGGCCAGATGCCGTCCGACTTATTGTTCTACCATGATCAGAAATATCGTCAACTGTCAGACGGCAATTTCGCACTGTGAACCGCTATTCGGATGGCGCGTCATACCATTCGGGCGGGCCAACGTTCGTAATGCTGATGTGGGTCATATTCTTGCCTGGCGCTGCGCCATGCCAGTGTTTCTCACCCGGTCCCGTGTAGATGACATCACCCGGATAGATGAGCGTTTCGTCGTCCTCGTCACCAACCCGGCCCTCGCCTTCGAGTACGAAGAGAATCTGCTCGCCGGGATGCATATGCCAGTGCGTTCGAGCCCCATTTTCGAACTTCACCACCGAGAGACTCATCCCACCTTCGCGTTGAGAGTCGAGCACGCGTTGCAACCAGACTTCACCTGTGAAGGTGTCTCCCTGTGACGCGCGCGTCTCGCCTTTCCGAACGATATTCACGCCACCTGCTCCTTACATCGTGCGGTACATGCCAAACGGACCGGTTTCGCCATCCTAACGGAGCCTTGAATTGATGTCTACGACGCCCGCTCGTTCGATTCAGAATTGCGCCAGCGCGGCTCCTCCCGCGGCGGTGAGGATCACCACAAGCCACGGCGGGAGTTTCCAGAACGCCAGCATCGCAAATGCAACCAGTGCAAGGGCGAAGTCGAGGGGACGCATGATCGCACTGGTAAAGACCGGATCGTACAGCGCTGCGAGAAGCAGACCGACAACCGCCGCATTGATTCCTTTGAGTGCCGTCTGGAAACCAATCCGGGTTCGTAGCAGATCCCAGAATGGAAGTGCTCCGAAAACCAACAGGAACGACGGCACGAAGATCGCCACGAGCGCAATCCCACCGCCAACCCAGCCGGCCGGCGTCATCGTCGAGACCGCACCGAGGTACGCCGCGAACGTGAAGAGAGGCCCCGGGATTGCCTGGGCCGCGCCATAGCCAGCCACGAAGTCGTCCGGGCTCACCCATCCAGGCGGGACGACCTCGGATTGAATGAGTGGTAGCACCACATGCCCACCGCCGAAGACGAGTGATCCGGTTCGATAGAAGCTGTCAAAGAGATCGAGTGGGTAGGTATCGGCAAGTGCGCGAGCAAGTGGCAATCCACCCAGCAACAGGAGGAATACCGCAAACGCTCCGATAGCAAAATTTCGGCTGATCGGGACATTCAGCGGGGTGATCTTACCGAGTTCACTCCTCGCCAGAAACGCCCAGCCGATAATGCCGCCCAGAATGATCACTCCGACCTGTACGCCAACAACCGGCCAGGCTAACACGAGGATCGCAGCTCCGATTGCAATCGTTGCCCGTTCCCGATCCGGACAGAGATTTGTCGCCATTCCCCAGAGTGCCTGAGCAACGACGGCCACCGCGACGATCTTCAGGCCGTTCAGCCAGCCCTGGTCAGCAACATCACCCCAGGCCGAAACGCCGTAGGCAAACAGAATCAGCGCAATTGCGGATGGGAGCGTGAACCCGAGCCAGGCGCCAAATGCGCCGCGAATCCCCGCTCGTGTCAATCCGATTGCGATGCCGACCTGACTGCTTGCGGGGCCCGGCAGGAACTGGCAGAGGGCAACGATATCGGCGTAGGTCTGCTCATCCACCCATTTCCGGCGCTCGACGAACTCCTCCCGAAAGTAACCGAGATGCGCGACCGGTCCACCAAAGGATGTAAATCCGAGCCGGGCGAATATCGCCAGCACCTCGAGAGGAGATCCACGACCGTTGAGTTCTGAATGTTCTTCGCGCTCGTCCTCCACTCGCCGCCCCTTCCCATGTCCAGGCCCGGCAGTAACGCTCTCTCGAGCGCAGGATAGAACAAGTCCCCAAGTGGTGCGAGTATCTACCTGATTAAGATGCTGGACTGATGCGGTACTATTTCACGCCGGGGTCGGGACTCAGTGAACGGATTGCAGCAGGTGGAACGAGTGCCATCACTGGAGACACCAGAACGAATTCTTATTGTGGGGGCGCATCCGGATGATCCGGACGCATTCTGCGGCGGCTCGGTTGCGGCCTGGACCGATGGCGGTGCTGAAGTCTGGTATCTGATCGTCACCTCGGGCGACAAGGGCGTGCCGGATGCCGAGACAGACCTGACCACGTTTACCGAGACACGTGAACAGGAACAACTCAGTTCCGCCGAATATCTGGGCGCTCAGGGGGTGACGTTTCTCCGGTATCTGGACGGCGAGGTGTTCGATTCGCTGGAACTGCGAGAGCGCATCACGCTGGAGATCCGCCGCTTCAAGCCGGATCTGATGATTACTCACGATCCGCTTACGCGGAATTATCGACAGCACCCGGATCACCGGGCCGTCGGGTTTGCGGCACTCCATTCGGCGTTTCCGACAAGCCATCTTCCCACGTTTTTCCCACAGCATGCACAGGATGGCTACGAGTCGCATGTGACTCGCCAGGTACTGCTGTTCGGCTCGGACAAGCCGGATACGTTCATCGATGTCGGCGCGACGTTCGAGCGGAAGATCGAAGCGCTGGAGATGCATGTGAGCCAGGAAGCCGCGTTTCACGGAGCGTTGCGTGAGCGGATGGGCCAGCGGGCCGAAACTGCCGGAGAGCAGTCCGGCCAGTACGACCTGGCCGAGGCGTTTCTCTTTGTTGATCTGGGGTAATCCGGAGGAGTGGTAGGGTCCCACGCCCCTGTGGGACCACGATTGCTGATTTGACCCAGGGCCGACAGTTAGAGTTTGTCTCAATATTCGAAACTGGCCGGTAGACTGGGCAGCTCCGTCTGCCCCTGCCAACCGAATTGCTCCCCAGACTGGGCCAAACAGAGGTGGCCGGTCTACCAGGTTCAGGTTCTGAGACAGGCTCGTAACGTCGGCCCCTTCGTGCCGGTGAGGGCCGCTACTCGCTGACCACCAACTGGGCGTCAATGGTAATCCCGACATTTTCTCCAACGAGGACACCGCCAGTCTCCAGCGCCTGATTCCACTCCAGACCGAACTCCTTGCGGTCGATCTGCGTGCTGGCACTGACACCGATCCGGGTGCCACCGAATGGATCCGGGACAACCTCGGTAAACGAGGCGTCCAGCGTTACTGGTCGGCTCTCGCCCTTGATCGTCAGTTCACCGTGAACGTTGTATGCGCCATTGCCGCGGGCTTCAACGCTCGTACTGCGGAAGGTAATCGTCGGGTAACTCTCAACATCAAAGAAGTCGGCAGATTTCAGGTGTCCGTCGCGATTCTCATCACGGGTATCAATGCTGGAAACGTCGATCTCCACCTGGATCGAACCGGTTCCGATTGATTCCGGATCGAACTCTGCTGTACCGGAGAAGTTCTGAAAGTTCCCGCGAACAGTTGAGATCATCATGTGTCGAACAGAGAAGCCAACTTCACTGTGTGATGGGTCCAGCGTCCACTGGCGGACCCCAATTTGCGTAAGTGTCTGGTTAGTCACGGGATAATACCTCCGTAATAAGTACGTCGACCATAGTCACTATTAGAATGATAGTTACCTCGGTAGGCTTTGTCAAGGAATCTGCTACAATCGTTCTGAGAGCGTGCTGATAGAGGGACAGAGCTGTGACAGACACACATCACGACCAGGAGACATGCCCCGTCGCAAAAGCAGCGAAACTGTTCGGTGATCACTGGACGCTTTTGCTGATCCGCGATCTGGCCAGCGGTTGCCGGCGGTTTCAGCAACTGCAACTTTCGACCGGAATCAGCCCGGGCGTTCTGTCTTCACGCCTGCGAATGCTGGAGCAAGCCGGGTTGATTACGCGGAAGCAATACCCGGAGATTCCGCCGCGAGTGGAATACAGTCTGACTGACAAGGGTCGCGCTGCGGTTCCGCTGATCGATCAGCTTCGTCTGTATGGCGAGACGTGGCTGGCAGAAACTGATTGTCCGGTCGAGACGGAAGAAGATATGGAGCCAGAACGCGCGACGCGCGCGGTCTGACGAGCTGGCGCTGGTCAGTTTTCCGCACCGGATGCGGGATTCTGCGGTGATCTTGTGCCTGGCTCTGCCTCACGGCACGTAATCTGCGGCAACTTTTGTGTGGCGTGTGCCAGCCATGTTGTCGTGATTGCGACTCGCCCCACTTGGCACGTCATGTATACAGTTAAGGGCGATGTATTCGGATTGCCATGCTCCGCTCGGCGGGGAGTGGCATATGGAAGGAGTACCATTCAATGGCTCAGAGTTCACTACTCGGCTATCCACGGATAGGCAGGAACCGTGAGCTCAAGCGCGCTGTTGAACGCTTCTGGTCTGGTAAGAACCAGGAACAGGACGTTCTCAACACTGCGAGTGAGATCCGCAAAGCAGCCTGGACGTTCCAGGACAAGCACGGGATTGACCAGATCCCTGTTAATGATTTCTCTTATTATGATCATGTGCTGGACACGATCTGCCTGACTGGCCTCGTGCCGCAGCGCTACAATTTCAATGACTCCAAGGTTGATATTGAGACCTATTTTGCGATGGCTCGCGGTGCCAAGGGGCAGCCGGCGCTCGAACTGACGAAGTGGTTTGATACCAACTATCACTATCTCGTGCCGGAATTTGATGCTGGATCGCCGAAGCTTGCCAGCGACAAGCCGTTCAACGAGTATCAGGAAGCAAAGAAGGAACTCGGCAAGACGCCGAAGCCGGTCCTCGTTGGTCCGGTCACGCTGATCCTGCTCGGCAAGTCGCACACCAAGCCGCTGGCTGAGCACCTGGCTGACCTGCTGCCGATCTACGCCGAAGCCCTGAGCAAGTTCAAGGAACTCGGCGCGGAGTGGGTCCAGATCGACGAGCCGACCCTGGTTGAGGACCGCACCGAAGAAGAGCGCTCCCTCTACCAGCAGGCATACGCCGGTCTGGCAAGCCAGAGCAATCGCCCGAAGATCATGCTGCAGACCTACTTCGAGTCGCTGAACGGCAACTGGGACACCGCAGTCAATCTGCCGGTGGAAGGTCTCGGCCTGGACTTCGTCCGCAACGACGAAAACCGCGCTGCCCTGAAGCAGAAGGGCTTCCCGGCAGACAAGGTGCTCGGTGCTGGCGTTGTCAACGGCCGCAACGTCTGGCGCTCGAACCTCAACGACAAGCTGTCGCTGCTGGAAGAGATCGCCGAGACGGTCGACAAGGACCGCATCTGGGTTCAGCCGTCTTCGTCGCTGCTTCACCTGCCGCACGACGTGCAGATGGAAGAGAAGCTCGACCAGGACGTCAAGAACATCCTCGCCTTCGCGCAGGAGCGTGTTGAAGAGGTTGCGATCCTGACCAAGGGACTGAACGAAGGCCGCGACGCGGTCAAGTCCGAGCTCGACGCCAACGCGAAGGTCTTCGAGCAGGCACTGAAGTCCACACAGATCTACGATGCCAAGACGCAGGAACGCGTTGCATCGGTCTCCGAGTCCGACTTCAGCCGCAAGTCGCCGTTCCGGGAGCGCATTGAGAAGCAGAAGGCTGAGCTCAAGCTTCCGGACTACCCGACCACGACCATCGGTAGCTTCCCGCAGACGAAGGAAGTCCGGTCCATGCGCGCCCGCTGGAAGAAGGGCAGCATTTCGGACCAGGAATACTGGGACTTCATGCGGGAGCGCACCAAGGAAGTCATCAAGCAGCAGGAAGAGATCGGCCTGGACGTTCTGGCGCACGGTGAGTTCGAGCGCACGGACATGGTCGAGTTCTTTGCTGAGAAGCTCGAAGGTATGGCTGTCACCGAGCACGCCTGGGTGCAGTCCTACGGTAGCCGCTGCGTGCGCCCGCCGATTATCTTCGGTGACGTTCGCCGGCCGGAGCCGATGACCGTCGACATGATCAAGTTCGCCCAGGATCAGACAAGCAAGCCGATGAAGGGCATGCTCACCGGTCCGGTCACGATCCTGAACTGGTCCTTCGAGCGCGAGGACATCCCGGCACACCAGACCTCGAACCAGATCGCCCTGGCGCTGCTGGATGAGGTTGTCGACCTGCAGAACGCGGGCATCCGTGTCATCCAGGTGGACGAGCCGGCTCTGCGTGAAGGTCTGCCGTTGCGTGGTCGCAAGGGCAAGGACTACCTGGACTGGTCCGTCCGCTCGTTCCGCCTGTCGACCTCGACTGGTGTGGACGACGAGACGCAGATCCACACGCACATGTGCTACGCGGAGTTCAACGAGATTATCGAGGCCATCGAAGCGCTCGACGCCGACGTGATCTCGGTCGAGAACAGCCGCAGCCATGCCGAACTGCTGCAGGCGTTCACGGACCACAAGTACGAGCGGCACATCGGCCCTGGTGTTTACGACGTGCACTCCGCCCAGGTCCCGGATACCGAGGACATGGTCGAGATGCTTCGCCGCACCAGCGCAGTGCTGCCGGAAGAGCAAATCTGGGTCAACCCGGACTGCGGTCTGAAGACCCGTGGCAACGAGGAAGTCTGGCCGTCGCTGAAGAACATGGTTGACGCCGCGAAGGAAATTCGCGCTCGCCAGCCAGTCGGCGCGGACTAGATAACCAGATCGCGCACGATGCGGGGACCGGTCACTGACCGGTCCCCGCTTTCTATTTCAAGCGATTTGAAGACGTAGTGGACTCAGGTTCCCGGGATGCCCGAGGCCTGCTGATCCAGCATCTGCTTGCGCGCATCCGGGTCGATCGTTGCGGCGATCCACCAGATGAATCCAAACGGATCCCGTACTCCTCCACGACGATCGCCATCGTCATGATCTTCAAGCTCCATCACAACCTCCGCACCGTTCTGAAGTGCCCGTTCGAAGACTGGATCGGCCTCCGGCAGATAGAGATAGAGATTGATCGCGGCACCGCCGAGATCAGTGGCGGACTTCATGAACTCGAAGTCGGTCGATCGCTCGCCGATCATGACGGGTGAATCCCCGATCTTGATCTCCGCGTGAGCCATTCGTCCGTCCGGCATGTTGACCCGGAGCAACTCCACCGCCCCGAATGCTGCCGTGTAGAAATCAATTGCTGCTGGGCCGTCATCCACGATCAGATACGGCGTGACCGTTGAGAATCCGTCAGGAATCGACTCACGCTGGTCGTCAGCTGTCATATAAATCTCCTCTTCCGAAGTCAGTCGAATTCTCGCTCCCCTGAGTGTGATGCAGCGAGAAGCGAATGTATTGAAAAAAACTGACCCTCTCAGGAGACGGGAACGTGGTTAGCCTGATCGGACGATCGGGGAGTGTATTCTGATGGCCGGAGATTAGAGAATTCGCGAAAGTCCCGGATGAGATGGGCCTGATCGCTGTAGCCCAGTTCGAAGGCCAGTGCAGACCAGTCCACCGGACCGTGACCTGCCGCCTTGTGGACTGTGCGCTGGAATCGCTGAATTCTGGCGTAAAGCTTTGGAGTCAGGCCGATCCGATCGGTGAACAGCTCGATGAACCGACGCTGGCTGACTCCGGATTCAAGGACGAGATCCTGAATGCGGTTTGCTGGTTGTTCGCGGTGAAAGTCCTGGATCGCCAGTGAGACCGCGGGATGCGGAGCTGGCGCGTCAAGGGCGAAGCGAGTCAGCGATTCCTCCAGCGCGGTGAGATACGCCTGCGGGCCTGACCGACCCGATAGCCCGGAAATGATCGCTTGAGTGCGGCGTCGGCAGACATCGGCGAGCGGAACATCGATGTTACGAAACGCCGACGCGTCCTGCCTGAACAGTGCCGATACCCCGCCGGGGCGAAAGTGCGCCCCGATGATGGGGCTTACCGAGCCCGGATCAACGATCATGGGCCGGGTCTGTGGACCTGAGATCAGACTCTCGTGCTCCGGATTGCTCAAACTGATCACCAGCTCGAAGGCGCCATGCGGCAGCACGCGATCTGGTTGCGAATCAGTCGCGTTCGTTTCCCAGTACCAGATAACCTCGACGAACGGGGCCAGCACCGGGTTTGGTTTCAGGAACTCGAGATGGTTCATTCTGTGCCACCAGACGGATGACGGGCGCCTGAACGGGATTCGAAACAGCTATTGTTGTCAGAACCAGTTGCGCATTCCAGTGTAACCCACGGGAAGGTGAGACGCATGCCTGTCGGTTGGCACTCGCTGCGGCCTCCTCTGGGCAGTTCGTTTTTTCAATTTCGCACGATGGGTTATGCTGGTTGGTGCAAGTTTGGGACTGACTGGAGCAGGAGAACTGGCATGAGTACCTACGCATCGGATCGCGTCGCCGCGCTCGGCACAACGGTCTTCGGCGAGATCAGCAAGATGGCTGGCGAACTCGGCGCGATCAACCTGGGGCAGGGATTTCCGGATTTCGCGGGTCCGGACATCGTCAAGGAAGCAGCCAAGCAGGCGATCGACGAGAACCGGAACCAGTACGCACCACCCTACGGTATTCCACGCCTTCGAAACGCGATTGCCGAGACCTACAAACGAGCGTACGGCCTGGAAGCCGACCCGGAGACGGAAGTCACCGTGACAACCGGCGCCACGGAAGCGCTGCTCTCGACGATGCTCGGACTGCTGAATCCGGGTGACGAGGTCGTGGTCTTCGAGCCGTTTTACGATGCTTACCCGGCTCAGGCATCGTTCGCCGGTGGTCGCACCCGGCCGGTCCGACTGCATACCCCGGACTGGTCGTTTGATCCGGACGAACTGGCCCGCTCAATCAACAGCCGCACCCGGGCGATTCTGATTACGAACCCGCACAACCCGACCGGCAAGGTGTTCACCGAAGAAGAACTCGATCTCATTGCCGATCTTTGCCAGCAGCGGGATATCGTCGCGATTACCGACGAGGTCTACGACCGGATCATTTTCGACGATGCCGTGCATATCCCGATCGCCACCCGGGAAGGCATGCGTGATCGGACGATCACGATCAACAGTACTGGCAAGACATTCAGCATGACCGGCTGGAAGATCGGCTGGGCGATCGCCTCGCCAAAACTGACCGAAGCGATCCGCGGGGCGCATCAGTTCACCACGTTTGCCACCGCAACTCCGTTCCAGGAAGCCATGGCGACCGGGATGGAAGATGCGCTGGAATCGAGCTACTACGCCGACCTCAAGAAACGCTACACGAATCTGCGAGATGTGATGAAGTCTGGTCTCGAGGATGCCGGGCTGCCTGTTCTGCCGGCACAGGGTAGTTTCTTCCTGCAGGTCGATGCGGCGGGACGTGGATTCGACGACGACGTCAGCTTCTGCATGCACCTGTTGAAAGACGTGGGTGTCGCGGCGATTCCACCGTCAGCCTTCTACGAGGACCCGGATAC
>SLMJ01000209.1 GCA_007133615.1 Thermomicrobiaceae bacterium
CGCGATCGAGACCGCCTGCCTGGACCTCATCGGCAAGGCGACGGAACGCCCGGTCTACGAACTGCTCGGCGGGCCGGTCCGCCGCAAGGTCCCATTCTCCGCATATCTTTTCTACAAGGAAGAGGGAGACGACGAGTGGGGCGAGGCGCTGACCCCGGAGCAACTGGTCAAACAGGCCGAGATCTTTCACGAACGCTTTGGAATGTCTGTTTTCAAGGTCAAGGGCGGCGTGCTCGATCCGTTCGAAGAAGTTGAAACGGTCAGGCAGTTGCGTGAACGGTTCGGTCCGAAAGCCGGGTTGCGGCTCGATCCCAACGCCTGCTGGTCGGTTGAGACCTCGATCAGGGTTGCTGAAGCGCTTCGACCCCTGGATGTCGAGTATCTGGAAGACCCAACGGAAGGCATCGAGGGCATGGCCCAGGTCGCCCGGAGTACGCCGATCCCGCTCAGCACCAACATGTGCGTGACGTCGTTCGACCATATCCCGGTCGCATTCCGGGAGCGAGCCGTGCAGGTGGTGCTTGGCGATCATCACGGATGGGGCGGCATGATCGCCTTTCGGGATGCCGGCAAGATCTGCCAGACATTGCGCTGGGGGTATTCGCAGCATTCCAACAGCCATCTGGGGATCTCGTTCGCTGCGATGATCCACCTGGGGGCCACGGTGCCGAATCTTGTATATCACTCGGACACGCACTACCCGTGGAATCCGCATGACATCGTCAATGAAACGGACATCTTCACCTTCAAAGACGGTCACGTCACTCTGAGCGATGCGCCGGGGCTGGGAGTCACGATCAATGAAGACAAACTGGCCAAAGCTGCCGACCGCTACGAAAACCGGGGGGACAGTCTCGCCCGCGATGACGTTTCCGCGATGCGGGAGCGTGATCCAGATTACCTCCCGCTCTGGCCGAAGTGGTAGTCGACTAGATCAATTCGCTCCCCTCTCCCAGCCTTGGGAGAGGGGTCAGGGGGTGAGGGCGTGAGGATAGACCTGCAAAACCTCCTCGCGGCCATCGACCCGGACGCCCGCCTGCTTGACCACTGGCCCCTAACCGGTGGCGTCTCGGCACAGACGCTGGCTGTGGAATTCGAACGATCGGACGGCAGCGCCGCTCACCTGGTCGTACGTGCACACGGTCCACGTGACCTGGCTCGGGATCCAGACATTGCTCTGCACGAGTACATGCTCCTGCAAGCACTGTTCGATTCAGGATTTCCGGTCGCAGAACCCGTTTATGTTGATCAACATGGTCAACTCTCGGGCCGCCCGGCAGTGGTCAGCGGCTTTCTCGCCGGCGAGGCCCGCACCGCGGATGGCCCGCAGTCAACATCCCGAATGATCTCCGAAATGGCGTTCTGGCTTGCGAAAATCCACCGCTTCGATCGCAGCCAGGTCGACCTCTCGTTCCTCGTGGGAAGTGACTACGAAGACAGATCGCGCCTGGAGTCCCGGGCAGAAGACTCCGCTCTGGCCCAGCGCACCTGTCGCATCTTGCAGGAGTCCCCGGAGACCCGCCACCTGAACCAGCCGGTCCTGTTGCACGGGGACTTCTGGCGCGGCAACCTGCTCTGGAGAAGCGAGCGCATCGTCGGTATTATCGACTGGGAAGACGCGTTCATTGGCGACCCGATCATCGACCTCGCTCGCACCCGCCTGGAACTGTTCTGGACCGAGGGTGCCCTCGCATCCGAACGATTCACCGTTCAATACCTCGGCTGGAACGACATCGACATCGACGGCCTGCCCTGGTGGGATCTGCGCATGTCGCTGGAATTCGCCCGGGCACTCCCAGGCTGGGGCCTTCCGCCGGAGCGAGAGCGTGAAATGCTCGGCCTGCTTGAGCAATTCGTGCAGCGGGCGGTGGATGAGCTGAATTAGCACCTGTGGAGACGAAGACGAATGCGATCGAGCCCGGAGATTCCTGACCAGGTGTCAGGGTTACTCCGTTATCTCCTCCGGCAACCGGTAGAGAATCTCCAGTCGAACCCGCTCCGCAAGTTGAATCGCATACTGAACGTCGCTGGACTCTGGTTCTGGCTCGTCGATCGGGTATCGAAACTTCCACGCGTATTCGGTAAGAGGCGCTGCTTCCCGCAGCAGATTCTCAAGTGATGCATCGATTTGAGAACATTGATAACCCAGAGCGCCAAGATCGTGCGTTCGACGAAACGGTTGATCGTGCCAGGTCAGAAATGCCTTGAGAAGTTTTTCCACCGCTTGCTGACAATGAAACGCTGAATCATCAGTGAGAGGGGGATCGAGCGTCAGCACTCCACGGGCTGCATGGAGGTCTCGGTCAGCTCGCCGAATCCACGAGAGCGTTTCCGCCAAACGCTCCGGATCATGCGGCGTCATAGACAACTCTGCCTTCGCGCATGACGGTTCCGGCCAGCGAACTGCGGAGATGCGACCGTCGCTTGAACTGTTGGGCGGTGTTCACAATCACGTCAGCGGAAGCGCCAGTGCCCCATAGCACTTCGTACGCCAGTCGACTACGTTGCTGCTCATCGCGTGCGGTATCCGGAACGACAACGAGCAGATCAAAGTCACTATCATCCGTCGCGTCCCCGCGGGCATGCGAGCCAAACAGATAAATCCGTTCTGGCTCGTAGGCGCTAATGAGCCGCTGAAGTACTTCGCTCAGTTCTGAATTTGGCGAACGCGTGGCGTCACTCATCATTGACTTCTATACGACTACGCTCAAGAATCCGGTTCGATTCTACCCCTTTATCTCCTCCGGCAACCGGTCCAGAACCTCCTGGGTGAGGGCATGCGTGGCATTCAGCGCCTCGCTGGTGTCCTCCCGTGAGGGCTCCTCCGGACCACCGGGATAGCGGTAAAGCGAGGCATACTCGCTGAGCGGAGCCACCCGCTGAACAAACGGTTCCAGCGAGGGATCGATCTCTACACATTGGCCGCCGACTTCGGTCAGATCATGCGTCTCACGGTAGGGAATCCCATGCCAGATCAGGAAGGCAAACAGCGCCTTCTCGCAGGCCTGCTGGCAGTGAAATACGACGTCGTCGAGCAACGGTGGCTCCGCCCGCAACCCGTGCGCTGCAGCCCGCATGTCCTGACTCGTTCGCTGCAGCCAGGCGCTCGTCTCGGCAATCCGGTTTTCATCTGGAGTCGACACGAGGAGCCGCCTTTCTCCGCTATTCCTGCGCTGGTCAATTACAATGGCGACGCACACGAACAGGACTGTCCGGATCGCCCGGGAACTCATTCTACGCCAGAGTTCCGCGAGCCGAAACGAGGAGGCATGTCGATGTCCGCCCCGAAGATCACGCCAGAGGAACAGACCGTTCTCGACGCCGTTTCGAAAGACCGCCTGATGGAC
>SLMJ01000083.1 GCA_007133615.1 Thermomicrobiaceae bacterium
GCCAAGCGGGGCGTCAGTCGCAACGACGACGATTCCGGAGCCCTCATCCTGAGGCTCAGACACTGGACCGGGCAAGGGGAAGTGGCGCCCAACCGGCACGCCGTCTACCGTTAGCCGGTGTCTCGCTCCAAAGTTCGTCATGGTGAGCACGCCAACGGTCCAGCCGCCGAACTCTTCATGCAACACCCGCGAAGATGTGCCGATTCCGCCTTTGAATCGGAACGAATGCATTCCGGTTCCAGAACCAACGGCACCCTCCTCGACGGGCCCTGATTGCGCGGCATCCAGTGCTGTCGCAACATGTTCGTTCGTCAAATGTGAGCCGCGAGCGTCATGCAGAAACGAGTCGTCACACTCGGCAACGACTGGAATCACAAAGCCGACATCATCATCGCCAACCCCGTGGTCATGCTCGATCAGATAGCGACAAACCCCGTCATAGCCAACCCCAACCCCCATCGTGTTCGTCAAGACGATGGGAGTGCAGATTCGCCCGAGCTCTTCTATCTCACTGCGGCCGGTCATTTCGCCGGTGCCGCTCAGTGCGAAAAACCCCGCGGCAACCGGATTCCGCACGACGTCGTCGCGATGAGGCCAGATGGCCGTTACGCCAGTGCGCGACGGTCCTGTACCAGGCGCATCTGAGGGATCCCCGTATGAGACCGTGCAATGAGCCACCTCGACCCCCGAGACATCGGTGATTGCGTTTAGCGGGCCAGTCGGAACATTTCCGATCACCACACCAAGGTCGCGCGCACGCATTCGTTCGATAGCCATACTATCCTCATTCCTCAAGCTAGCGATGCCAGAGTTCGCGCACGTTATCCGTAATAATCAGCATTGCGATGCCTACGGTGACGACCACGACGGTCCACCAGAAGAACTCGTAGAGAAGAACGAGCCCGGTTATCAACGCGAGAATAATCGAGACATTAACCAGCAGTTTCGTTACCTTCTGACGCAGGATTGACTCGATGACGACGACCATTCCGGCTATAAACCCGAGCGTCACGGTCCATCCAGCGACGCCGAGACCAACCATTGCGACGATCCCGAGCATCAACAGGCCCACACTGACCGCAGCCCACATTTCCGCCAGCCGGCTCTGCCGAAGCTCGTCCTCACTCTGCGGAGTGATCTTGTGCTCGATGTGACTCTGAGGGTCCCCAAGGTCACCAGCGCGGAGACGCTCGAGAAACTCCCGGCAGGCCTGGAGCTTCTCGGTCAGGTCCACTCTTCGTCCCTGCAGCTCATTCAGCCGGTCGGCCTCTGAGCGAAGCTCCTCACGGCGGCGATCTTCCATCTCACTCCACTGGTGACCCTGCTGAAGCGCTTTGGTTTCCAGTTCCAGACGGGGTAGCGTGCTTCGGAGTTGATCGATCTGCAACTGAACCTGATTGAGATCGCCGCGGAGTTCGTCGATGTGACGTTCCATTACCTGGGCCGCCTGATACGGCGGTGCGACCTTGTTCAATCCCGCCCAACCCAATGGGTCGTACCAGGACTGGCGAATCGTTCCGTCCCGGTTATATTTCGGGCCACCCGGCGCACTTTCGCCTGCGAATGGATCCTGGGCGTCGAGCCCCCAAAGTCCGCGATACTCATCCACCCAGGCAACCGAGTCATCAATCGCAACCGGCGTCCACTCGACATCCTGTTCGGGACCAATCGCCAGTCCATCTCCACGGGCATAGTCGATGAACGGAACACCGAAGAATCCTTCAATGCGCTCGACGACGTTTTCCGGATCGCCCTGACCCAATCGATCTCGCCAGATCTCCTGCACCGTATGCACGGCGTTCAGGACGGGAGTGACGAAAGCAAGTTCAACCGGGGTGAGATACTCGCCCCGTTCGAAGTAGCTCGCATGAGAGCCGGCGCCGGCGTAGACAATCGGATGATTGCCGACTTTCTGGACCTCCGGATCGTCCCAGCGTCGCCGCAGATCATCACCTTTGTGATTATGAGAGGCGTAGGCGAGCCAGACGGGCTGAGGCTCTTCTTCTCCCCGCTCCTCCAGAAAGACAAAGACCTGTTCCCAGTCGGCTTCGTGATCATTCGCCCCAAAGAACGTCGAGCGCCAGTCGTTCATCGCGTAGAAATAGAGGTACTGCAGGATCACGTACCCTGCCCGGCGAACGACCCTCCCGTAGTAGTAGTAATTGGGATCGGCCCGGCGCATCGCCTCATAGTTCATCGATGCCGCCGCCGCGGTTCCGCCGGGAACAGACCCGCGCAGCAAGAGGCTGAGAAAGAACAGTGAATCGGTCAACCGTGCCGGAAGTCCGACTCTCGCGAGCCTGCCAGGCGCCTGAAAATATGGGCGACCCGGTCGACGGGACCAGCGTTGATAATCGAAGCGATCCAGCGGCTCCTGCACGAACCGCATATAGAGCGTATGGTCCGGATCGGCAGTGCCATGCTCAACCAGCTGTTCCAGATCAAGTGTGCCCGGATTAACGACCCGCTTCGATTCCCCACGCGGCGGCCGGACCCAGAGGCTGCAGCGATTGACGTACTGCTCGACACTCGTTGGGAAAAATAGCTCACCATAGGTGAACCTCACGATCGGTTCGTACTTCCGGAGCAGTTCGAGGTCAGTTATCACGGATGATCCCCCGGGTGCTCTCAATGAACGCTAGCTGGACATCCCGCTGGTTGAGATACAACACGATGACCACACTCAGAACCATCGCGGCATACTGCGGTTCGCCAATCCAGTACGCCCAGAGCGCCTGGGCCATGTTGATACCCGCCCAGCACATCGTCGCAACCCATGCCCAGCGCTGCAGGTGCCAGAGCCCGACGCTCACAATCAAACCGACGCCACCGACAAACGGACCGAGCAGATCGAAGTAGAAGTCCGTTCGAAGTACATCGCCCCAGGTAACCGCCTCTTCCCCCATGAACATGCGAATACCAGCGATGATCGCATTCGCGACCATTGCCATGGCAATGACGGTTACGCCGAATGGACGACCATTCGTTGTCGATGCTGGTTCAGCGTTCACACGCGAGCACCTGTCGCATTACAGAGTTGCACATCATTGGCGGGATCCCCATCCCCTCACACAGGATACTATCAGGAACGGCAACCGGCGAAACAACATACCAGAGCGTCGCACGAGAGCGGTACGGCGGTTACACTCCCACAGGCATGTTTGGTCTGAAAGGTACCCGGATGACGGACCGAATAACGAGAAAACAGGCGGCGCAAATCGCGATCATCGCCCAGATGCTGGGCTCGAACCCTCGACGCAAGCCGACACGAGACGACCTTCGGCAGCTGATCGATCGGATTGCGATGATTCAGATCGATACGATCAGCGTTGTCGCGCGCAGCCC
>SLMJ01000177.1 GCA_007133615.1 Thermomicrobiaceae bacterium
GATATCTTCCATCGCCTGTTCCCAGGAACGAACCCGGACGGTCGCCTCAGTGTGGGTAATCAGGCGAATGCTGCAGCTATCTTCCGGATGGCCGACTAGCATCTGGCCCGGTCCGCAGAGACCAAGCAGCACCTCCGCGCCATCTTCATGGATGACCGTCGGAGCAATCACCCCACGAACCACTTCCAGAACGGAATGCTGCTCCGGAATGACAACCTGGCCCCGAACATAATTCTGATCGCGGCTGATACCTTCGTCAGACTGACCGGTGCTTCGTTCCAGCGTGTCGCGCAATCGCGTCACGGTTGCAATCAGGATCTCCGTCGTAAACGACGATGGCAATACGGACTGCGCACCGGCCTGATATGCCTGCAGGGCCAGACCGGGAGAATCATCCCGATTCCAGGCAAACCATGCGATCGTTCCACGATGACTCAAGCGCTGTAGCAGTTCGAACGGGATCTGATCGTCCAGGGCAACACCAACGACAAACGGGCGAGCATCTGCCGTTCTGCCAACCGGACGATGCTCGAGCCGGACATCGAAGCCTGCTCCGAAGACGGCCATCACATGCTCGCTGGCGTCGCTCCAGCTTCCGGAGAGAACGACTGGAATCGACCCCACCTCTTTCAACTTATCTGGTGTCGTGTGCTGAAGCTGCGACGTTTCCATATGAGCATCCGTTCCAGAGACGCACCCGCTACGCTGGCCGCTGCGTTACCTCTCCGCCAGACCCGAGAATCTTTCGCAGGTTCCGGCGTTTCGGGCCGATGATTGCAACGATTGCGAAGAGCGACGTGGCAACGAGGACGATCGAACCACCCGATGGCACATCTGCGTAGTAGGAGAGATAGAACCCGCCAATTGCGGAGATCGCCCCAAACACTGCGCCGAGGGCCATCATCACGCCAAAGCGGTCGGTAATCAGGTATGCCGTCGCGCTGGGTGTCACGATCATCGCGACGACCAGCACGATCCCGACTGCCTGAACCGAGACAACTACGGTGACCGACAGCAGAATGAGCAGCAACATCTGAAGCCAGCGTGCCGGGAGCCCAGCCGATTCGGCCACGACCGGATCGAAGCTGACGAAGAGCAGTTCCTTGTAGAGCACCGCGATCACGGCCAGTACGATCCCGCCGAGGATCAGGATGCTGATCAGATCATCACGCCGAACGCTCAGGATATCCCCGAACAGATAGCTGAAGAGATCTATCGTGTAGGTATGGATACCGATGCTCATGAGCACGATGCCCAGCGCGAAGATCCCGCTGAAAAAGATCCCGATCGAGGTATCCGTGCTCACGCCGGTGCGCTGTGACACCGTCCCGATACCCAGCGCGGCAATGATCGCCGCCGCGAGCGCACCGATATAGAAGGAGAACCCCACCAGAAAGGCGACGACGATCCCCGTGAATGCAATGTGCGCCAGCGCGTCACCGATAAACGCCAGCCCCTTGAGGACCACGAACGTTCCGACCACCGCGCAGATGATCCCGATCATGATTGCGGCGACGAATCCGCGAAGCAGGAAGCTATATCCGAGTGGTTCCATGATCCATTCAATCATGCTGGAAATGATCCGGATCTTCGACGACAAACGTCCGCGTTCCAAGCCGGAGCAGCAGCAAGTGCGACTGGAATGTCTTGTTGAGCAGATCCTGCGTGAGCACCTCGTCTGGCGGACCGTAGCCATGTACGGTGCGGTTCAGAAGCAGTACCTGGTCGAATCGCTGGGCCACACAGCTCAGATCGTGCGATGCGACGATCGTCGTAACACCCTCCTCGCAGAGCTGATCAAGCAATTCGAAGATCTGATGCTGGGTCGTCGCGTCAACACCGCTCACCGGTTCGTCCAGCAGCAGGATACTCGGCTCCTGCGCGAGTGCTCGCGCCAGAAACACCCGCTGGCGTTGCCCGCCGGAGAGTTGGCCGATCTGCCGGTCCTTGAAGCCCGACATCCCGACTTTCTCCAGCGATCGATCGACGATCTCGTGATCTCGCTTCCTCGGCCAGCGAATCAGCCCCAGGCGAGGATAGCGCCCCATCATCACGACCTGCCCCGCCGTGACAGGAAACGACCAGTCGACCGTCTCCGTCTGCGGCACATAGGCAACATCGGCCCCTGGTTTACCAGGCTTTCCGTTGATCAGGACCCGTCCGGTCCACGGCTCGTGCAAACCGGTCATCGTCTTGAATAATGTCGATTTCCCGCTGCCGTTCGGCCCGATCAAGCCGACCAGCGAGCCTGCGGCGACACTGAGATCAACATGCTGAAGCACCGGCTCCTCATGGTAGCCAGTGCTCAGGTCTTCGACTCGAATTGCGGGCGGTCCGGAAGGGGCATTGCTACCGTTTGGTGATACTCCGTTGACCGCTTCGACTTGTGCTGTCACGTCTGCGTCTGACTCTCATTCTGTCTCTACATATTCCCCGTTCGCCCCTCGCCCGGGATCGAGCGAGGGGCCGGGGTTGAGGGCATTAGCTCAATCCCTCAACAACGCTTTCGACGTTCAATTCCATCATTTCCAGATACCCGACGCCTTCCGGCGGCGTGTCGCTGTAGATCATCAGTGTTTCAACACCTGCTTCATCAGCAATCGCCTCGGCGAGTGATGGATCGAACTGCGGCTCGATGAACACCGCCGGTACGCCGACTTCCTGGATTTCATCTGCCAGTTGTGCCAGTTCCTGTGCGCCTGGTTCGCGGCCAGGACTTACCACAACAACCCCGACAACTTCGAGATTATAGTGCTCGGCGAAATACGGGAAGGCGTCATGGAAGGTGACCATGAACCGGTTCTCATCCGGGATCGTTGCCATTTCTTCCTGCGCCCACTCGTCGAAGTCCTCGATTTCGGCAATGTAGTCGTCCGCACTGGCGCGGTAGTCAGACTCATTGTCCGAGTCGACTTCGGCCAGACCTTCGTAGATGTTCTCCACGTAGTGAATTCCGAAAACCGGGCTCAGCCAGAAGTGCGGATTGCCGTATTCATAGTCGTGATCATGATCGTGATGATCATCGTCGTCATGATGGTCATCGGCGTGGTCGTCATCGTGGTGGTGATCGTCAGCATGGTCATCGTCGTGGTGATGATCATCGGCGTGGTCATCATCGTGGTGATGGTCATCAGCATGGTCATCATCGTGGTGATGATCATCAGCGTGGTCATCGTCGTTGTGATGGTCATCGGCGTGGTCATCATCGTGGTGATGATCGTCGGCATGATCGTCACTGTGATGATCATCAGCGTGGTCATCGTCGTGATGATGGTCATCAGCATGGTCATCGTCATGGTGATGATCGTCGTCATCATCATGGTGGTCATGGCCATCGGTCTCAATGCCTTCGTCCTGGAGCCCATCAGCCAGTTCGAAGACCGGCGCATCGACGCCACCAGCAGACTCAATCAGGTCATCGAGGAACTCTTCCAGCCCGAATCCGTTGACGAAGATCACGTCTGCATCAGCGATCATCTGGGCATCGCCCGGTGACGGTTGATAGGTATGCGCATCGACGCCCTGCGGGACGATCGATTCGACCTCAACATGCTCGCCGCCTAATGCGTCGACCATCGACGTGAAGAACGGCATCGTCACGACCACATTGAGTGGTTCGCCGTCTTCTGCGACCGCATCGTCAGCGGCTGCATCATCCGCAGTATCGTCGGCGTCGTCTGTCGCCGCCGGCTCTTCAGTTGTGGTGTCGTCGTCTACGGCATCGTCATCGCTATCAAGCTCACATGCGGACAATGCTGCAAGCGCCAGGAACATGGCGAAAACGACATTGAGGTAGACCCAGCCGGGACGCCGGTTGAGCTTCCCCATATGAGTGGACGTATTCGTACTGTGGTCAGGCACGATAAAACTCGACTCCCCCTGAACGGTTCAGCTTCGAAAAACGATCAACAGCCGGCCAGCTTATTGATACCGGGTATCAATATAGCAGGAATGTCAAGCGCGTGGAAAGGGGTTCAGGGAGCCCAATCCTGTGTCATTTGCGACACATCGCGGGCGGCAGTGCCACAGTATTCGTATCGGAAACTGCTATTGCTCGCATTTGACGTATCCGCCCCCAGCGGATAGAGTAGTAGCTGACATTGGAATGCGACAGGCGTTGACGAGGTCGAGTAACCAGCCGGAACGGAACAGAGAGCCGCGGTAGCTGAGAAGCGGTACCGGAAACGCTGGTGAATAAGCCCTCCGAGCTTCGTCCCGAACGAGCAAACGGTTAGATGGTAGATGGCGACCTCCGTGTCGCCCGCCGAATACCACCGGATGATTGCTCCAGTAGACGACGACGGGTAAGGTTCCCCGTTACCCGAACCACTGTGTCGCAGCACTTCGCTTCACCACGCTGCCGCACAGGTTGAGGTTACAGACCGCGAGGCTGTGACAAAGTGGGGTGGTACCACGAGCATGACACCGCTCGTCCCTGAACCGGGATGGCGGTTCTTTCGTTTCTCCCGACCGGTGTCGATACGTTGAAATCCGGACGAGACGAAACGAGGGAACATGATGATGACCACTTCAATCACCAACCAGCGCCTGTTCGCTGACAACCTCGCCGTCTCCCGGAAACAGAAACCGGTTCTCAAACGCCTGAAAGCCTGCAAACCAGGCGGGCGCGGAAAACGCCTGTCCGCTGCCCATGCAGCCCATCGATCGTTTGCTATGCGCTTTCAGGAAGAGAGAACCAGTCAATGCAGTTCATCGAGAATCAGTCCACAACCAGTCCAACCATCGCCGTCCTCCACGGCAAGCTGAGGCCTGAAGAGCGCCTGCTCTTTCAGGAGTTCGAACGTCGCGGCGTCGATGTCGAACGCATCGACGATCGCCAGATCCAGTTCGATCTCACTGCCCCACCACCGCGATACGACGCGGTGCTCGGTCGCAGCGTCTCCCAGCAACGGACATCCCACCTGCTCGCCTGGTTCGAGCGCTGGGGCATCCCTGTCATCAACCGGCCCGAAACGCTGAATGTCTGTAATGACAAGCTCCTGACGAGTGCCGCCATCGCCGAGGCCGGACTGCCGCAACCACGCACCCGGGTCGCCTTTAACGTCGACATGGCGATGGATGCGCTGGACGAACTCGGCTACCCGGCTGTAATCAAGCCGGCAATCGGCTCCTGGGGACGCCTGCTCGGGAGGGTGAACAGCCGCGACGCCGCTCGCTCGTTGCTGGAGCACAAGCAGCGGCTTGGTTCCTTCCATCATGGAACGATCTACCTTCAGGAGTACATCGACAAGGCCGGCAGGGACATCCGGACGTTCGTCGTAGGCGATGAGACGATCGCCGGGATCTACCGGAGTTCCGATCACTGGATCACCAACACTGCCCGTGGTGCCGAAGCAACCAACTGCCCGGTAACACCGGAGATCGACGAACTCTCCCGGCGCGCCGCACGAGCTGTCGGAGGCGGTATCCTTGCAGTGGATCTGTTCGAGCATCCGGAACGCGGACTGCTCCTGAACGAGATCAACGCGACAATGGAATTCCGCAACAGCATTCACACGACAGGCGTCGACATACCCGCACGGTTCGTCGATTACGTCCTGCAGATTGCGTCGTCACGACAGGAACAGCGAAGCGCGGAGGGTGTTATCGCTCTCCAGTAGGAGCGAGGCGAATCTTGACCGATGAACTGAAAAACCCGGGCGCAATGCTCAAGCCGACTGATGTCCAGGGAATGTTTGACCGGATTACTCCGCGATACGACCTGATGAACCGGTTGATGACCGGTGGGCGGGATGTTGCCTGGCGTCAGGAAGCGGCCAGGATCGCGATCGGCTCCGGGGCGGAGCGCGCGCTGGATGTCGCGACCGGCACCGGTGATCTGGCGCTCGAGCTTCGTCGACAGGGCGTTCCAGATGTCACCGGGCTGGACTTTTCCGGCGAGATGATCGCTTCCGCCAATGCGAAACGCCAGACCAGAGGCGTCTCGGGCGTTACCTTTCTGCAAGGCGACGCGATGAACATGCCCTTCCCGGATGGTTCATTCGACGCACTGACGATTGCCTGGGGACTTCGAAACCTGCCGGATTATCAGGCCGGTATTCGCGAGATGTCCCGGGTATTGCGTCCGGAAGGGCGTCTGGTGATCCTGGAGATGACTCCGCTGCAGAACAAGACACTGCGGAACGCATTCAACCTGTACTTTCATAACGTTGTTCCGATGCTCGGTGGCCTGGTCAGCGGTGATCGCGAAGCGTATCGATACCTCCCGGATTCAGTCGGAGCATTTCCGCCGGCAGATGAACTCGCTGGTATGATGCGTGCAACGAATCTGCGTAACGTGCGGTATAAGCTTATCGGCGGGGGGACAGTCGCCCTGCACATCGGTATTCGCGACTGATCATCCCGCCAGAGTAGACGGGGGATATCATGCCCCGACCGACAAACTCGATTCTCACGAAACGCAACCTCGCGATCCTGCTGATTGCGCTGGTGCTGGCACTGGCAATTCTGCTGATCGACGCCGACCGAGCATCGGCACAGATCACCGCTGAGGATTATCAGAACGCCGTCACACTGGAGCGCATGCTGATCCTCGGCATGCTCGGGCTCGTCGTGCTTACCTGGTACTACCTCAAGTGGCGCCCGCCACCGGAAGCCGAAGATGATCACCATCCCGAACCAGATCGGGAGTAACCCGAGCGGCTCCAATCCGCTCGGGTTTTACACAGCAACCTCCCCTAACGACACTGGCCCATACTCCGTAGCCGTGATCATGTAGTCCCGGCCGTGTTTGCCTTATTGAGTGATCTCACCCATGCATGGCATGTTGACCTACACTAGCATATTCCGTAGCTTGCGCCGGTAATGTAAAGATGCCGGGCTTTCGGTATAGAGAGGGAGGGAATTGTGTTCTCCAGAATGCGCGCGCTTCCTATCGTAGTCGCGTTGGGACTTGTAATCATGTCCTCAGCCTCCGCCAATCAGGGGGAGGGGAACGGACAAGGTCCGCCAGCAGGTCCTAATGGGGGAGGAGAAGGTCCGCAAATCGAATGGTCACCCGGTGAGCGCACTATCGCGGCAGCCCCGGGATCGACGATTGAAGAGATAGACGTTCAGTTCGAAGCACGCAGCGATCACCAAGACGTCTCGGTTCGCGTTGTCCCGGAACTCGAACCGTTTATATCCGCCGAGCCGAATCATTTCTCTGAGATTGCAGCAGGCGATACCCATACGCTAAGCCTGACCATAAGTGTTCCGGAGGATGCAGAACCTGGCGCAACGTTCGACGGCACAGTTCAGCTTCGCGAGGGCAATCGGAACCTGGCGAGACCACTGCCAATTGAGATTGAGGTGGTTGAAGAGCAGGCACTCGAGCCGGGCGGGTCAGTCACAGGAATTGACGGCGTCACGCTGCACGCGCCAGAGGAGGCACTCGACGAGCCCGTTGGAGTTACGATCGAGCGTACAGGTCACAAACAGAATGACGCCGACGTGCCGGAGGGACTGGAGGCCGTTGGTGGCACCTATAAAGTCTCTACGGTAGGAACAACGGAGGCCGGAACTGGCGACGGCTTCTACATCGAACTTCCGATACCTGATGGGGTGATGCGGGAGGACCTCCACGTCGCTTATCATGTTCCGCCGGAGTGGGTCATACATCAAGTTGACAACCATGACGACCATATTGAGGACCCATTCTGGGAAATCGCCTACGGCGCCTGGAATGAAGAGAACGATACCTGGCTGGCACCTACTTACTACCTCACTGATGACGGACAGACCATTCAACTTGCCGCGGGAGAGCATTTCGACGGCGAGCGGCGACTACCTGCCGATCCCGACTCAGCTGACGTTGACGACCAGGGCAGCATGGCTTCCCTGGAGTCTAACGATGAGTTTCCGATCTGGGTCAAGTGCAAGATGTGGTCGAACATTGCCGAAAATATCGCGTGTACAGATGAGATCCAGGACGAGTATGTCTCTATTCTCCAGGAAATGCGCGGTTCATTGTTAGACGCCGGCTTCAAGCAGCCGGCGCTGGCCGAAAAAAATTGGCCGCCATTTCAGGTTCTCACTGATGAATATCGTGTGTATCTTAAACACGAAGAGGTTGCCCCCTTCACCTGCCCAGGTGGGTATTACCTTCCAAAGCTCAAACATCTGGTTGTATGCATAACCGCTGACGACGTTGGCGCTGTTGAGTACGGCGACGGCGAGTTCACCAAAGGCACTCGCGACCTGATTCGTCACGAACTTATGCATGCGATTCAGTTTGCCTATGAGTCGATGCGCACCGATCGATTCCTGAATTTTGAGGCAGCCTTCCTGGAGGGTACTGCGAGCCTGCCGGAACGCTCGCCATCAGAAGTTACCAAGGCCGAGAACGATCATTGGCAGAATCGGCCGCTGAACGTCCCACTGTTCTTGGGTGAAGGACGTGACGAGTATATAGTCGACCAGAGCGTCAGTCCGATGAATTATGAGACAGAGGACTTCTGGCGATATCTCGCATTGCGCTTCGATATGGGCGTTGATCTGATACTGCCAATGCTCGAAGAACGCGGCGGGCTGCCAGTCCACATCCACGACGCGCTGTTGAACCACGATGGATATCCCGAAAACATCTCGCTCGCTGATGCCTATTGGGACTATGCTCGGGATAAGGCGATTGGCGATGGAGGCGGCGCCGGCGAGAACCTCGTGCACTCAGACGAAAATGAAGCCCCCACACCTTGCCAGTTGAACTCAGGGGCATTCGATGATGAACCTACAGAGATATCTTTGACGGGTCAGGCCATCGCTTCAGAATCGATTGCACTTGAACCCTGGTCATCAAAAGCCGTTGAACTAGACCTGAAACCAACGGAGGACATCTACCTGCAAACTGTTGATGTTGAATCGGACAACTCCCAGGTACGCTACAAATTCATCGACGAATTTGACGTGGACAGCACAGATTGCTGGTCATCAGACCGGGACAACTCGTCCCACACGTATATTGCTTATGATGACGCTTCCCCCGGGCACTTGCTCATCGTCAACCCGACAGAGGATGATGAAACGGTAGATATCGAGTTCGGTGAACCGTCATTCTATCCGGAGTATCCCCTCTCCGAGGACGTGGTAGTTGGCGCGAATCAGGCACTTCGGACTGATCTCGCAAATGGTCACTCCATCGAAATCGACGTTTTGGACGCAGTTGAAGATCCCATGGGATTTGACCTGCAGATTGACTCGGTCTCAATTCCTGAGAACGGCGGCAGTGTCCAGATAATCGATGGGAGTGACCCGTTCGTCGAATACACAGGCAGCTCGGAGGCGTATGAGCAAAAGATCGATCTCGTCTTCGGGTTCAGAAACAAATACTACGATGTGTTCGAGTTTGTCGTTTCGAATAAGATCTCGGAATCTTCCGCGACAGTTGAGATAGGTAGTCCGCACTTCGAACTTCCGACGTTCGAAGGGGATGCGTTAGCAGACGTCGAAAGCCTCCCCGACGACCACGTGTTCGCCGGCCTGGTTCACGAGTCGCTGGCGGATGCTATTGGCGTATCAACATTCGGTCCCGATGGACTCGATTCCTATATCGTGCCGGAGGGTCAGTATGGCGGTCATCCCGGCGACGGCGACTTCATCGGCGCTCTGGATGACCTCGATCAGGGTGACACATACCTGCACGGTTTTGCCGATGACGGCAATCCACATGGATGGTCCGAAAATGATGCTGGAACGGCACGGCCCTTCATCTGGGATCGACAGAACAAGAGCGCTGAGGAACTACCGCTCGCTCAAGACTACGCCGGTGCCGCTCTCGCAATGACCGAGAACGACATCGCAGTTGGTCACGTCCAGGAGGGGGGCGCCAGCGCGTCTGAGGCCGTGTTCTGGCAAGGTGAAAACGTCTATCCACTGGACGACCTCGTCGATCACCCACTTCTGGCTCAGCAGATGCTCACAGACGTTATCGCGAGCGGACACGCAGTTGGCGTAATGGGCAGCGACGCACCGCCAGGCCCGGACGAATGGTTCGGCGCGTACTCACCGCACACTGACGGTGTCGTTTCGAGCGATGACATGTTACAGCAAGGTGTTACCGCCTTCGTGTTTGAACCGGAGAACCTTGGAGTACCGACTCACGGAGGAAACATTGCCCAACTTGACCCGACTTCCAGCCCTGCATTCAGTGGAGATGGATCCTCGTCCGTCTTGTACGAAATCAATGATGCTGGGGTTGCGGTCGGTGTGGCCACCACGACTGCCGACAATGACCCATCTCAGGCCAAGGCATTCAAGTGGACCCCTGGTAAAGGAATGCTGGAACTGGCGATGCCGGACGACTTCGAATCCAGCGAAGCCATTGCAGTCAACGGGGATGGCGTGGTTGTTGGGCAGGCGACTCGCAGGGGCGTAGATGCTCCGATCGGTTTCATCTGGCATCGAGATGAAGATGGCGCGGAGACCTTTGACCTCAACGACCTGTTACCAGATGACTCCGAGGGCCACATAATTGCCGCGACTGACATCAACGACGGGCAAATCATCGCCTGGCGACAGTCAGACGAGGGTCGAGTCAGTCCGGTGGCATTGGAGGCCGAAGAACGGCGATAGTCGTCCGACAGGAAACAGACACGACTCTTACGAACGATCTCGAACCCCGGCTCAAATGAGCCGGGGTTCGTCATGGGTTCGTATACGCAGAGCGCGCCCTCCCTGCGCTGACAATTTGACACAAATGTTCTGAAACCCCTTGACTTCTGCGAACGCGTGTTCTACTATTATCAGCACGGATGTTCGGCACAGTTGTTCTACAGGGAGCGTCGTACGAATGCATCGAACAGCAATTACATCAGGAGCGCTGGCGACACTGACTGTTCTCCTTATCGTTCTGACTCTTGCCGCCGGCTTCGGTGTCAGCTTGGCACAGGCACTCTCGCAAGCGGCACCAATCGTTCTGGCAACCGGCGTTGCGGTCGGACTGGGAACGCTAGTATTGAACCGCGAACTTGCCTGATCCCTAAACCACCCAAATCCCCACACTTCCCCCGTGTGACACAGCGGCCCGGCTCCCCCCATTTGCCGGGTCGTTGTGGTTAATGTTCTGTGCGGGTGAGATCGTTTATCACAATCTGCAAGTCCGATCGAGCACATATGTACGTAAGCTAGCTTACATTTTTGTGATTCCGGCTTAAAATATGATCTGGACACCACGGGACGGGGCAACCGAATATCCAGATTCGTCACGTCAATCGAGAGAAGGAGTGTCAAACTATGGCTACTATCCGGCTTTCTCACTCCAGGAGTAGGTACTCTCGACTCCGACTCGGGATCACGCTCGCGCTTGCTGCGCTGGTGCTCCTCGCGGTACCCGCACAGGCCAACAGCGCCGATCGATCGACTTCGCCGGTCTACTGGTTCGACGAAGATGGAATGCCAACGGCAGATGTCGCAGGGGAATCTCGTCTGGTGCGCACGGACAGCAAAATCAGCTTGAATCTGCGAACGACGGGACTGGAAGCCGGTCACACGTACACCGTGTGGTGGGTGATCTTCAACAATCCTGAGGACTGCGAGGCCGGCGACGGGATAATGGTCGAGTGCGGTGAGGAAGATCTCGCGAACGAGAACGTTGTCAGCACGCTTGCTGCTGCTGCCGGGAACGTTGTGGGCAACAGTGGCCGTGGCAATTTCGGTGGCTCCATTTCCGTCGGCGATACCCGAAATCTCGCGGGAGTAGGTACTGTTCTTGATACACAACCGCTGAGTAATCCCCGAGGGGCGGAAGTGCATCTGGTGGTACGCGATCATGGGCCATTGAATCCAGCGTTTATGCCAGACCAGATACAAACGTTCGGTGGCGGGTGTGATCACAGTGACGATGGATTTCCGCCACCGCTCGTCGGCGAAGGTGTAGATGGCGGAGATGACGGCTTCGCCTGCGTCGATCCACAATTCTCCGTTCACCTGGCAGACTGACCGCAAAAGCGATCAAACCCACCCTCGCCCCGTGGTTGTCCCGCGACCCGGTCCGCTTCGGATCGGGTCGCGTTCATTGATGCAAGCGTCAGTCGCCACCCCCTCTGCTAAAATCGCAACGGGAGTTGGCAATTCTATGGGCAGACGCACCGAACTGGGACTCATTTCACTCGGACACGCGAGCATCCACTGGTACAACCAGATCTTCTTCGTCCTGCTGCCGTTTCTCGTCGTCGAGTTCGACGTTTCCTACACCCAGGCCGGATTTCTGGCGACTGCGAAAACACTCGGCAGCGCGGTCCTCAACGCACCCGGCAGCGCATTGATCGACTACTTTGGTAAACGTCGTCTGGCGATGGGCCTGGCGCTCGTCTGGGCTGGGTTCTGTTATCTGGCCATCTCGCTGGCTCCCAGTTACTGGATGGTCGCGGTCTGTTTCACGATCATCGCCCTGGCCGGCGTCCTCTGGCACGCCCCGGCGATGGCAACGCTTTCGGAACGCTGGTCAGACCGCCGCGGGATGGCGCTCTCGGCCCATGAAGTCGGCGCAAACATCGGCGACACGCTGGCGCCGCTCGCGGTCGGTGCGCTGCTCTCCGTCATGTACTGGCGCGATGTTGTTCAGATCAACACGGTGATCGGTGTCATTCTCGGCTTCGGGCTGCTGTTTCTGCTGAAAGAAACAAGTCGGAGCCCATCCGAACCGAGGCCCGTTGCCGGCGGCAGCGGCAAGAACCGCATGGA
>SLMJ01000378.1 GCA_007133615.1 Thermomicrobiaceae bacterium
GGCGAAGCCGATCTCGACATCATCTCTCCGATGCCATACACGGCGTGGCAACAGGCGTTCGATCCCTTGCTGCCACATGGGCGGAACTACTACTGGAAAGCACTGCTCTTTACCGAACTCACCGACGAAATCCTCGACATCATTGCTGAACACGGCGTCCGCAAACCGAACGAGACATCCTACGCAGTGATGGAACAGTTCGGCGGCGCATACGGCGATGTCGGCAAGAGTGACACCGCGTTCTGGGCTCGTGACATCCGCCATCAGCTGGTTATCGGCGGAGCATGGGACGATCCGGCGGAACAGGAAGCCTGCATCCAGTGGGCTCGCGAGTTCCACGATGCGCTGGCGCCGCATGCCGCAACGAACCGGAACCTGAACTTCACGGTTGTCGAGGAGCAGGAGAAGACCGACCGCATCCGGGCGAGCCACGGGGATAACTACGAGCGGCTAGTGGAGATCAAGCGGAAGTACGATCCGACGAACTTCTTCCGGGTCAATAACAACATCCCGCCGACGGGTTGATCCGGCATCAGGAAGGGCTGAAAACCCGGCGAGGGCCATCCATGAGAAAGGCCCTCGCCGGGAGGGGGAGAGGAACGAATGCTATGACTGTGGTCGTACCGGATATGCAACTAACCAGCATCAACGGCGTGAACCTGGACGTGTTCGACCAGGGTTCAGGAGAACCAATCGTGTTCATTCACGGTGGAATGCGTGACGAATGTTTCGCCGTGCTTCAGGAACCAGCACTTGCAGACCACTTTCGCCTGATCCATTACCACCGGCGTGGCTGGGGCCGCAGCGAGGCGACCGGACTGCCGCTTACTTCGTCCGAGCAAGCGGCCGACTGTCGTGCCGTGTTGGACCATCTGGGCGTCGAACGAGCACATTTTGTCGGGCAGTCGAACGGCGGAACAATCCTTCTCCAGGTCGTGAAGGAACACCCGGAGATTGTGCACTCGCTCGCGCTAGTGGAACCGAGAGTTCCCCAGGTCCTTGAGAATTACACCGAGCATGAGGCGGGTGTGAAACAGGCAGCAGAGCGATTTCAGGCGGGTTATCCAGTAGTGGCGCTCGACACCTTCGCCAAAGAGATATGCGGTGTCGACTACCCATCTCGCTTCGATCGCTCCTTGCCAGATGGCTGGTTTGAGCGGTGGGTAGAAGACGCGGGGAACATCTTCAATTATACCCCCGCGCTTGCAGACCGGGCCTTCATCGAAGAAGATGCGGCCCACGTCACTCAGCCGGTGTTGAACATTCTCGGTTCCGACAGCAGACCAGGCTTCCACGCTGTCTATGAGACCATCCAGTCCTGGTTCCCCCAGGCGGAGAGCGTCGTTGTCACGGATGCGGTGCACGGCCCACTTTCCAGTAACCCGCGCGCCTGTGCCCAGCACCTGTCGGACTTCTTTGCGCGTCATCCAATCGTTGAATAGAAGGTTGAGCAACGCAGGTGAAATCACGCTGCACTGTTGAATTCGAGTCGTCAAGTCAATAACTGGGTAGTTTCACCGATGCCAGAATTACCGGCGTTTCTTAGACTGCTGTCATACAGCATCGTAATCACAGAAATATGAAGGAGAAGTCCGCATGAACAACGGCCCAGTTTCTCAACGCGCTCAGGGAATAATGAATGCTGGTACATACCGGCTTGTCGTCGACTACTTCGTCAACACCTATCGCAAGAGCGTGCTGGAAAGCAGTGACGTCGCCGATTTCACGTTCGGCAACCCGCACGAGATGCCTCTTCAGGGATTCGTCGACGCCTTGCAGACCTGGAGTGTTCCCAGAAACAAGGACTGGTTCGGTTACAAAAACAGCGAACCCCATGCACAGAGGGTTGTAGCTAACTCGCTGCAGCGCATGCTGGGCATGCCTTTTGAGCCAAACGACATCGCGATGACGACAGGGGGATTCGCGGCAATCACAGCGGCGTTGAAGGCCGTCACGGATCCGGGAGACGAGGTGATCTACAGCCTGCCACCCTGGTTTTCCTATGAGCCGCTTTGCGCCGAAGCAGGGGTGTCACCCGTCAAAGTAACGATTGATCTGGAAACGTTCGACCTGGACCTCGGAGCGATCGAGCAGGCCATCACCGACCGGACCCGAGTTGTGATCGTGAACACGCCACACAATCCGACCGGGAAAGTCGTCCCGGCCGAGACGCTCACCAGATTGGCCCAGATTCTGGAGGACGCTTCCCGGCGGATTGGCCGGCGTATCTACCTGGTTGCTGACGAAGCCTACAACCGGATTGTCTTCGATGGAATCGAGTACCACAGCCCGCTGGAGTTCTACCCCTACTCCTTCATGGCCTATAGCTACGGGAAAACACTTCTGGCTCCGGGGCAGCGGATGGGCTACGTCGCAATGCCGCCGACAATGCCAGTTGAACAACGAGAAGCATTACGCGAAGGTTTGAGTGCGATCCAGTTCGGAAGCGGCTTTCTTTTTCCCAACGCGTTACTTCAGCACGCCATCGGAGATCTCGAAGGACTCAGGCTGGACGTTGATCATCTTCAGCAGAAGCGAGATCACATGGTCGACGCGCTGCGGGAGATGGGCTATGAGATGCACCGGCCGGAGGGGACGTTCTATCTCTTCCCGAAATCACCGATCGCTGATGATCGGGCCTATGCCGATGTGCTGATCGAGGAGAACGTTGCGGTATTACCCGGCACGCTGTTTGAGACGCCGGGGTATTTCCGGATCTGCCTGACCGCGAACGACGACATGATCGAACGCGGACTGCCGGGGTTCAGGCGGGCAATTGAGCGGACGACCGAGGTAAAAGCCGGCAGTTAGACGCGCGACGCTATCGCCGGACGTGCCAGGCTGAACACGTCTCATGACACGCCATGATCGGTGTACGAACAAGTCTGATCTCATTCAAAGAACTTCCTTGCTCGGCATCGGATCAATCGCTCGTCGATGCAGGTGCCAGAAACGATAGCCGACGGTATGGCGGTAATCACCCATTCAGGGATGCCCGAGCAAAAATGGGTAAATCCAGTGATGCTGCCGATCGAACGCATCGCTACCATGAACGTATCGATCAAACATCCAACAGATATCACCGTAATCAGCGGGTGTGGCACCGACTCCCTGGCGGAACGGGATCGAGGCTGAGATGACCATTACCAGAGACATGTTGCGAGGACCGTCAGAACCGACGTCGCTTGTTGGTCGCGAGCAGGAACTCTGCGAACTCGAGCAAGCGTTCAAACGCGCCCGCGATGGGTCCGGAGGGCTTGTGCTGATTAGTGGCCAGGCAGGCATCGGCAAGACCACTCTGATTCGCTCCCTCATGACCCA
>SLMJ01000250.1 GCA_007133615.1 Thermomicrobiaceae bacterium
ATCACTACCGCCGGCGACGGAATATCGTCTCATGGGAACCACACATGAGCGGACCGGACGATGACCCGACCCCGGAAGACCACGCTATCGCGATCGACGAACAGGCCCAACTGCAGCGACTAATGGAGACTCTGACCGACGATCAACGACACGTTGTGGAGCTTCGCCTTGCCGGACTGACCGGTGCTGAGATCGCCGAAGTAGTTGATCGTAGTCCTGAAGCGGTCAAAATGCTGCAGTATCGTGCCCTGGAACGCATGCGCAATCAGATTTCAACCGACCCGGCGGATGCGGAGAACAATGATGAGTAACCCGGACCGCACACTGCTTGACCAGATTAACGACGCCTGGGACCAGCGTGTCCGGCAAGATCGGAATCCGGACACGTCCGCAGACGGGTTCGACGAGATCATCGAGTCGCTGCATCAGGAGGATCGTCCCGAGAAGCCTTCGCCCGAGTTCCGGGCCCGGCTCCGACAACAACTCGCCGAGCAGGTAGTCAACGATCATTCTCCTGATGCCGCATCGCCCGATTCGGAGAAGAATCTTCCGACACCAACATCCATCAGCAAACGCAGTAACGGAAACGAAGATCTGGAACGTCGACGAACATGGTTTAGCCACATCGGCGAACTTGCCGCAATCGTCGCCGTCATCATCGTCGCTGCTCTGGGAGTTGCCTTCTGGCAATCCGACAATACCGGCATGCTGCCTGGGGCATCTGGAGATGGCGCCGACGAACCCGCAGTTCCGACTCCCGAACCGAATGAGCCGGGACACTGGATGGATGTCACGTTCGAGGAAGCGCAGGCGATTACGCCGTTCGAGCTCCGGATGCCGGAGGCGCTCCCGGATGGCTACTCACTGGAGAGAGCCCAGGTCATCAACTTCAACGACATGGCAGCCGCCGAGGGGCACGATCTTGGCGCGCGCGACGATGGGGAGCCATGGTTCACCGTCGTCCTCGAGTTCACAAGCGGACAGAATGAGAATCATCTCATCGAATTTGCCGTCCAGAACCTGCTATCGCCGGGGCTCGCAGCCGATGATCCGGAACATGTTCCCGCATCTCAGGCCGTCCCCGGTCATCCCTTCGAGATGGTGCGTGGGGAATTGTTCGTTGACGATGTCGAGATTCTGTTTCAGGAATATGAGGATGTCGGTGATCGGAACCGGACGATTTATACATGGTTCCAGGACGGTCTGACGTTCAACGTAACAGTGCCTGCAGAAGATGAAGATCACAACAATGAACTGATCCGGTTGATCGAATCGCTCGTCACCAATCGTGAGAACGAGGAACAGCCACCGCTCGCCGAGGGTTTCGCTGCGGCAGTATCCGTAAGCGACGAGTCTTCCGTCGACGCGGGAGAGGACCCGGCCGCTCCGCAACAGCACCGTGTCGACACTCCGGAGGAGGCCGAGCAGTTCGTTCCGTTCGACGTCATCGATCCCCGAGACATCCATTCCGACTACGAAGTTCAGACGATCTTCATCAGGCAGTATCCGGAAGGCGATCAATTCGCCGTCCACTTCCATATGGTCCATTCAGACGAGCCAACCCGGACGATCACAATAGAGCAGATGAATAGCCAGGTGCACCTGCAAACCCCTGACGGTGACATAGATCCGGAAATCGGGGAGGAGCACATGCCGCCTGACGGTACTGATCCCCCAGAGTGGGAAGAAAACGAGTTCGCGATCGACGGTGTGGCGATTCACCAAGTGATCCGGCATAGCGCCGACGGGGAAGTTTCCGAGCACTCAACCTGGAATCACGATGGGACGAGCGTCAGGATGTTCGCCGTGACTGGTGTTGGAGACGATAGTCAGGACGCTCGCGGTCCAGAGCGGGCCGTTCCACCCGAAGATCTGGAGCAGTTGGCGAAAGGGATCATCGAGCGCCGCAGCAGCGATGAAGCACCGCCTGATTCCAGAAGTATGGAACAGTCCGTGCCACAGCCAGGAAGCCAGGGGATGGTTGAGGGGCAGGCGGAACCGGGTGGACTTCAGGGCGTGGAGACCCTTGACGGAGCCCGGGGTCTGGCACCGTTCGAGCTAATCGATGAGAATCTGCTTCCCGAGCCCTTTGATTTCGAGTTCGGCGAACTGAACCGGCACGAAGACGGCGACCCCGTTCCAGCCGATCATCCGGATATCGACGATCCGAATCGGGTGCTGCTCTTCTTCGCGGCGCGACCAGGCGACGGCCCGTTCCAGTATGTCCAGATCATTCAGACGAGCGACGTGATCCCGCTGGATGGCGAATCAATCGACGTCGACGGACATCCGGTGGAGCGTCTGGGTAACGCCGGCAGCGACTCCTGGGAGCAGATCTGGGTGTGGGAGGTAGACGGGATGGAGTACGCGATCCGATTCACCGCAACCGAGCAAAGCGACGTATCCTCGCTGGATGACGTCGAAGGCGAGCTGGCATTGAACGAGGAAGACGTGTTCGAGATCGTGCGGTGGACGCTGGAGCGGAGCGAGTAGCTGTCCGCCCGAGCAACCGCCGCACTACTTCAGGACGACAGTACCGTCTCGGTCTTCCTGAATGCTATCCCTTTCATCCTGAGCGCCAGCGAAGGATCTCGGCTCCGGCGCAGTCCCTGGATTGAGGGCGAGGTCCCTCACGTTCGTTCGGGATGCGAGGGGAAAGGGTGCGGAATCTCGGCTCCGGCGCAGTCCCTGGATTGAGGGCGAGGTCCCTCACGTTCGTTCGGGATGCCAGGGGAAAGGGTGCGGAATCTCGGCTCCCGGCGCAGTCCCTGGATTGAGGGCGAGGTCCCTCACGTTCGTTCGGGATGACAGAGCAGCCTGGTAGCCAGAAAACCCCTCCTTGCATCAGGTTCCCGGAATCGATACGCTTTGTTAAGCAAACCTTAAATGCGAAAGGCTCGTGTGTGAGACGAGCCTTCCGCGGGGATAAGGGGAGTGTAGGGGGTGGACAGCGGCGCGACTCGCTGTCCTCGGGGTTAGTTGTTAGCTAGTCAGGCCTCGCTGCGAGTTCAACCTCCAGCGTAAGCGTTTCGTCCGTATCCGGTCGATAGAGTTCCACTTCCACCGTATCTCCAACTCCATAGTTGAAGAGTTCGTTGATTAGCGGATTCTCGTTGGTGATCTCCGCACCGCCGATGTGGGTGATGATGTCTCCGGCTTCGATTCCCGCATCATCAGCTGGTGTATCCGGTTCGATCTCCTGAACGATTACGCCTCCATCAACCGGCCAATCTTCCTCTCGAAGATCCCGGGCCATCAGCGGCGTGTAGACAATTCCCACATACGGCCGCTCCAGGCCGCCATCTTCGATAATCTGTTCTGAGAGGGTGTGGGCGGTGTTGGACGGAATTGCAAAGCCCATACCCTCTACCGTCATCCCAAAACCGGCCGATCGAACGACCGCGGTGTTGACTCCAATTACTTCGCCATCCAGATTCAGCAATGGCCCACCGGAGTTTCCGGGATTGATTGAGGCGCTGTGCTGGATCATGTCCTCCATGCTGAATCCCGGCTGAATCTCGAGACTTCGACCAAGTGCGCTGACGATTCCTTCCGTCACAGTGTTCGTAAAATCTCCCAGCGCACTTCCGATCGCGATAACTCCTTCGCCTGGCCGCAGTGAATCCGAATCTCCAAGTTCCACAACGGCTGGCACATCGGCGTCAATCGAAAGAACCGCTACATCGGCGAAGATATCGCCACCGATCAGCTCGGCCTCGGCCTCTTCCTCGTTCGAGAAGACCACCGTAATCTGATCACTACCCTCGACAACGTGGTAGTTCGTTATGATGTAGCCATCCTCGTGATAAATGAATCCGGAGCCAACTCCGGCCTCTTCCGGATCCATGTCGTCGAATTCATCCTCGTGCAGATCTTCGTCATCAAACAGACTGTCGAGCCCCGCCATACGCTGTTCATTGATCACCGTCACCACAGCCGGACTCACCTGTTCAACGATATCTGCAATCCGCGACTCTCTCGCCTCGGCGAGAACAGCTTCGCCCTCTGCGGGCGGGACAGCGTCACCGTCAGAATCGGTGACTCCGTTTTCGTCATCCGCGTGCGGTGGAGCCGCGTTGGGGGTAGGGTCAGGGTCAGGGCTATCGACGGTTTCAGACACGGACTCCACCGGTTGCGAATCGGGATTCAACACCAGCGATGCAAATCCGCCTGCGATCCCGCCGGCCAGGGTGCCGAAGGTCAGGGCGATGATCGCAGTGATGACAACGAAAGCGAAACTGAAACGGCGTTGCATCTCTGGTGTCTACCCTTCATCGCTGAGTGTCATCTCAGCGTATTTACTAGCTTGCAATCTGAGTCTGAACTTGGCGTTAATCGAACCTGAAAGATTCCTGAAGTGCCTGGAACGGGTTGGTTATGCACTCCTCACGGCTGAAAACGCACACAGCGCAATTGGTATTTCTAACGCTCAGCGCGGTTCTCTTGCTCGCCGCCTGTAATGATAATGGCAACTCTAATGCCGCTGAAACGACCGAGTTCGACACCGAGGAGTATCCGGCCTCTGGCCTGCTCATCAGCGCCGATGAACTCGCGGATCGACTGGATGATCCCGACCTTCGGATCGTGGATCTCAGCCCGATCGGCACCTATCGGGAAGGCCGGATCCCCGGCGCGGTTCACATCTGGTGGCAGGACACGATCGAGATCCACAACGAGATCTACGGCATGATGCCCGATCGTGACACGAGGACACGGATCTTCGCAGAAGCGGGGATTACCGAAGACAGCTTCGTCGTCGCCTACGACGATCGCGGCGGATTGGACGCCGCCCGGTTCGTCTGGCTTCTGCACGTTGTCGGCTTCGACGACAACGTCGCAATCCTCAACGGGGGAAGACAGGCCTGGGAAGACAACGACTATGTCCTCTCATCGGCGGATCCCGATGTCGAAGCAGGTGAAATTCCACAGGCAGCCAACTATGATGTGCTTATCGGAGCTGACGACGTGCGGGAAAGCATCGACGATCCGTCCACGCACATCATTGATGGCCGAAGTGATGAGCAACGTGGGGAGACCTGGTTCGATCGGCTCCAGATCGGCCAGATTCCGGGCTCGATGCACTTCCCGCGGGACGAGACGATCCAGCAAGGCGCAGTGCCATACTTCAAGTCTCCGGACGAGTTGATGGAAATGCTGCCGGATGACCTGGATCCCGAGGCAGATCAAACACTGATTGCCTACGGGCTGCACGGAGTCGCTGCATCACACACATGGTTCACGCTGCGACTGCTCGGTTTCGAACCGGTTCGCATGTACGACGCATCCTGGGCCGAATGGGGCGCTGATCCGGATCGCCCCATCGAAGATCTGGAGTAACTATGGACTACAGGGTTGTCATCGAGGATCCTCGCGGGAGCACAGTCCGCCATCATTGGGACGAGGAGTCACAGATCTGGGTCGAAAAGCCTCACCCGCATACGTCCAGCCCGTGGCCGGTGAACTACGGCTATCTGCCGGATACCTGGAATCCGGCCGATCAGGATGCCCTGGATGTACTCGTGATTTCGACGGACCCACTGGAGACTGGCAGCCAGGTTGACGTCCGTGTCGTCGGGTTGCTGCTCCGACCAGATGGTGATGACAAGGTGCTGGGAATTCTCACCAGTGACCCGATATTCGGCGGAATTGCCCGTTTTCAGGACGTGCCCGCCGAACAGATTCAGGCGATTGACGACTGGTTTGCCGAGTGGAGTCAGATCGGCCAGTGGAGAGACGAAGCCGGCGCTCGAGCCCGGATCGAGAAGGCAGCCGGCGTCGGAGATGCCTGATTCCTCTTTGAGCACCAGCCGGCTTATCGCGCGGCGTTGATCTGATCCCGCAGTTTCAGGGCGGCTTCCCGGACTGCTTCCACGTAGTCCAGCCCATCACCGGCATAGATGATGGAGCGGGACGCGTTAATCGCCACTGGACCGTTTCCAGTGCCGAGCGCCGCCTTCACCGTTGATTCCAGATCTCCGCCCTGACTTCCTACGCCGGGAATCAACATTGGCAGTTCGGGCGCCAGTGCGCGGATTTTTTCGACTTGTTGCGGATAAGTCGCGCCAGCAACAAGCCCACACGTGCCAAAAGTCCCTTGCCAATCTGCGACCTGACTGGCAACATGTTCGTACACCGTACGTTCGCGGTCATTTTCGGTGAGCGTGAGGTCCTGAAGATCACCGCTACCAGGGTTCGAGGTTTTGGCGAGAATGAAGACACAGCGATCTTTCCAGTTGAGCAAGGGTTCGAGTCCATCCCGGCCGAGATACGGCTGGGCGGTGACGGCGTCGAATCCCATTTCACCAAAATATCCCTGCGCGTACGCTTTCGAGGTTATGTCGATGTCACCGACTTTCGCATCAAGAATGGTCGGAATGTCGGATGGGATGGCCCTCCGGGTCTGTTCAAGCGCCCAGATGCCATCGTGTCCGTACACAGTGTAAAATCCCAGATTGGGCTTGTAGGCGCAGGCGATATCTTTCGTCGCCCTGATGATCGCCTGGTTGAACGCGACGACAGCGTGCGCCCCGGAGCCCAGGTGTGACGGTATTCGGGAGGGGTCCGGATCGAGACCGATGCAGAGCAGCGAGTTGTTTGCGCGCGATGCCTGCTGGAGTTTCTCGGAGAAGCTCATCAGTGGGGTCCTTATCTGTGGTTCAGGTTCGGTCAATCGCGGAACATCATACCCCACCCGTGACGGGTAGACAATAATGGGGATTCACGCCGGAATGTGCCAGAATACGCTCATTCGCGGCCGCCAGCGAGTTGAGGAGGAATTGAAGATGTCACTCGTACCGCCAACATTTCAGGACGTGCTTCGCGCCAGAGCTGTTGTCAACCGGCATCTGGAGCCCACGCCGTTGCTGAACCCGGCGTCGATCAGTGAGCGGCTCGGCTTCAATGCCTATCTCAAGTGCGAAAGCCTGCAGCCGATCGGTGCGTTCAAAATTCGCGGTGGCATCTATTTGATGAGCAAGCTCTCCGACGCCGAGCGCAAGGCTGGCGTTGTCTCCGCCTCAACGGGAAATCACGGGCAATCGATCGCCTACGCCGCCCGAATGACCGGAGTTCCCGCTGCAATCTTCGCGCCAGAAGGAGCAAACGAGTTCAAAGTCGCATCCATGCGGCGACTCGGCGCAGAAGTCGTGCTCACCGGCAAAGACTTCGACGAGGCACGGGCAGCGGCTGAAGAACGCGCCAATTCAACCGGCGCGCGTTTTGTCCACTCCGCTAACGAGCCAGACCTGATTGCCGGAGTCGGAACCTACGCGCTGGAGATCATTGAAGCTGTCCCGGACCTGGATACGATCATCGTTCCGGTCGGAGCTGGAAGCGGCGTCTGCGGCACGGCAACGGTCATGAAGGCGATCAACCCGGACATCAAGGTAATCGGTGTCCAATCCGCCGGGTCGCCGGCGGTCTATCAGTCCTGGAAGGAAGACCGGCTGGTGTCGCTGGATTCCGGTTCGACATTTGCCGATGGACTGGCAGCCCGGGTTGCCTTCGAACTGCCATTGAAGATCATTCACGAGCTAGTCGATGACATCCAGCTCGTAACCGAAGAGGAGATGTGCCAGGCAATCGTTGACCTGGTCGAGGGGGCCCACCTGGTGGCCGAAGGCGCCGGTGCTGCGGCAACGGCAGCCGCCACGAAGCTTGCCCCGGATCTCCAGGGTCAGAACGTCGCAATAATCGTCAGCGGTGGCAACATTACGCTGGATACGTTCCGCTGGGCGTTCTCTCAGGGAACGCACCGGACAGCGTCCGCCTGACGCCCGAACAATCCGAGAGGATCAGGGAGAACGCCTCATGTTTGAACAGTTCGGACGCTGGCTACGCCGGCAACAGGGAGTCGAACGTAACCCGATCTATCGCCTCGCCAGCGAGGTGATGGACGGACAGATCTCCGTCGAGCGCGCCTATCAGATGGTGGAGAACCCGACCATCCTGGGCAGCGTTGCTGATGGCGATCTCTGGGAACTTGATGCCGAAGTTACCCGCGCAGCTGACGTCGACCAGGAACACGCACTCATCCTCACTCGTATGGTCATTCTGGCTGCCCGGTACAAGGGGTTCGACCGCCTGCTGGTCGAATTCAATCTCAAAGCATCTGACCTGCTTGCCGAACAGGGTAATCATCGCGAGCAGGAACTGCATCTTCGGGAAGCAATGCACGCAGCCGAACGCATTGCCAACACCCCGGGACAGCGGAGGGCACTTTCCCGCCTGGCGCGCCTGGCCATGGATCAGGGAAATAACGACCAGGCCAAGGAACTGCTGCATCGACAGCTCGAGGTCGGGCGGGAAGAGACCGATGCTCCAGAGGATGTCGAAACAGCGATCATGCTTGGCGATATCGCCTACGACGAGGCCGACGTCAACGCAGCACATGATTACTACCTGCGCGCCTCTCGAAGCGCCAAGCGAATCAGTCACTACGCCGGAATGGTCGACGCACTGCTGCGGCAGTTGAGTCTCCACCGCGCAGCCGGTGATCGAGATTCCGCTATGCTGGTTCTCCAGCAGGCTCAGGAAGCGGCGGAGCGAACAATCGATACTCGTCTGCAGGCCGAGATTGCAATTCAGGCCGGGATCATGCTGGCCGAGCGAAACCAGTATCAGCAGGCTCGAGATCAGCTCACGATGGCGCTCGAACGCGTCCGCGGTATCGAAGACCTCACCATGGAGGCCCGGAGCCTTACCGGCCTCGCCCGGATCGAACGCCAGGCCGGCCGGCCGGCGGATGCTGCCAAGCACTACCGGGAGCTCGCCGAGCTGGAACGGAGCCTCGGAAACCGAACAGCTGCCACGCGGTCTCTTGTCGATGCAGCAGAAGTGCTGCTCGACAGCGATCAGCCACGAGAAGCGCTGGAGATGGCCGAGGAAGCCCGGCCAATGCTGGCGGAAATCGACGACGACCGGCTCTACCACCGCTGTCTCGGCGTGATCGGGATGATCTACGCCGGAATGGACCGCGTAAACGAAGCGATCAATCACCTTGGCGACGCGTCACAATACGCCGCACGCGCCGGGGACAAAGCCGGCGAAGCACGCTGGCTGGCTGGTCTTGGTGAGGCGCTCGTCCAGTTCGGCCGGATGGAAGACGCCAATCTGGCGGTCGAACGCTGCGGAGAGATCGCAGTTGAGATTGATGACCGCGCACTTCAGGGCCGAGCAATCGCTGTCAAAGCGTCAATCTTCCTCGCCGAAGGACGGCTGGACGAGGCCGAACACTACTTGCAGCAGGCCATGGCCATCGCTCGCGATGGAGAAGACCGTGAGGCCGAGCTGCGATACCTGGAAATGCTTGTCTACTGCGCGCGGCAGCAGGGTCACGCCGATTCCGCGCTCCGTTATCTGCGGGATGCAGTGGATCTGGCAGATCTGGTGGCCCCGGCGGATGTCCGGGCTCGCCTGCACGGTCGCCTCGGTCGCTGGTATCAGACCGCCGGTCAGTACGAGAGCGCAGAGGAGCAATACGCGGTGGCGCTGGAAGCTGCCGAGCAAGTCGGTTCAACCGCGATCATGCTGCGGGCCGTTCAGGGGCTCGCCGGTGTGCAGGATGTTGCCGGCAAACTCGAGGAAGCGGTTGCATCCTATCAGCGCGGCATCGACATCGCCGAACAGGCCGGCGATCAGCGAAGCCAGATGGCGCTGAACTACAACGTTGGCGCGCTGCTCTATGACCAGCAGGACGACGAGCCAGCTTACAAACACCTCACCCGGACCGTTGAACTGGCGATGCGGATTGGCGAATACCAGACTGCCGATGCCGCCCGGGAACTGCTGAGCTGGATCACCCCGGCCGAGCAGGATGACGAAGACCAGGTCGATGAAGACCTCCTGATCGGCGAGATCGCGCTGCGGGACGACTTCTCGCGGTACCGATCAGACGACCAGCGATAGCGGCTCGACCGTACACGCGTACGAACGCTGACTACATTCCTGTCCGGACTAGACGTACGTACAACCTTGTGCTAGACTCGAATGTGCCAGGCAGTCACCGGCCTGATCACACTCGAGCCGGTACCGCCGTGGATGAGCCGGCAGCAGGAAATCGACTTGCTGTCAACTGGGGGAAGGGTTCATCGCGGGGCTGCCCGAGCGGGGCGAATCACCAACCGCCGCTGCACGAGGGGAGACCGATCAATGCCACAGCTCCAGCAGCCGCTGGTAACGCTTTCCGTCGAAAACGGAACGCGAACCAGTGAATCGTCGTACATCCGCACCGCCGGCTGTGAACAGATCGGTGCACAGGGAGTACACAGCTTCTTTGCCATCCTGGAACCGTTGTCGTTGCATCCAGAGGTCGAAGAACTCGCACCGTTGATCCTGCAGCGCCTCGAACAGGAACTGGCGACACGCCAGAAAGTCACAGCAACCGCTGCGATCAGTGACTCGGTCGAGGCCGTAAACGCGGAACTCTATGCGTATAACGAAGGCCGGGATGAGGACGATCGTCTCTACTATGGATTGACACTCGGCCTGACCCGAAACGATGACCTCTACCTGGCGCAGGTCCTGCCCAGTCAGATTCTGATATCGCAGGATGGCAATCTCCACGCGTTCCCGGAGCTGGCATCCTGGCACTGGAGCCGGAAGGGTGAACCAGCGGCTGCGCTGGAACAACCGCTCGGCCTTCATCTGGAGATCGAGCCGGACCTCTATCACACCCGGATCGAACCAGGAGATCTCATCGTACTCTGCTCCGGTTCACTGGCCAGCGTCATCCATCGGGAGCCACAGGACGCCTTCATTCAAGGAGACGCCGAGGCGGCAGTCCAGCATCTCCGGGAACTGACGGACGCCTACAACGTTGACAATGCGTCGTCGATCGCCATTGCGGTTCCGAACCCATCTCGATGGTCGCGGAGGAAGTCGGATCTGGCGTTTTTGCGCAGCGTGGCAAGCGCCGCGGCCGCATTCCTCCCGGAAGAGACGGCCCGCCGACTACGCCAACGTGGCGATTCACAAACGCAAGGGGTTGACGAAAAGGCACATAGAAGTCAGACTGTTAAGCATCAGGCCAATTCAATTGACGCAAACCTGCCCGCGCCTGATAACATTCCTTCGGAAGAACGCGTTCCGGCCACCAGGACTGGTGCAGCTTCGCACCCTTCCGATCAGGAGAGTGAATGGCACGGACAAGCGTACTGGGATCCTCGCCGTGACTGGTCCGAAGAGGAGATCAGCACCCGGGAAGAAGACGAGGTTCGGGATCGGGAAGGGAAACGGACCCTGACGGAGATAGTGGTCGGCGCCGTCCTGGCGCTGATAGCGGCAATTATCGGCATCTGGCAACTGGCGGTAAATCGTGACCGCCACCTGGATGGGCCCCAGGAAGACGAGAGCACGTTCGGTCTTCCGCGGCTGCAACGCTATGATAATTCCATTCAGGGCCCCGATTTCACCGGGGTTCGTCGCCGTCTACCCCGCGCTCCTATTAATAAGTACGCCGGATTCGTCAGTGTTGGACTTATCTTCGCACTGGCCGCCGGACTGATCTACTCCATTTCCTCGAGTCGTGACCGTGAACGCACCGAGGAATTCGAGTCGCTGATGGGCCAGGCCGTCGCAGCGCGAGAAAACGCGACACAGGCCTCCGACCCGGCGATCGCCCAGTCATTCCTGCAAGCATCAGAAGCCCGTCTCCAGGAAGCATCCGCGCTGGGTGTTGACGACGAGATGGTAATGGCCGAGCGGACCGCAGTATTCGAAACCCGAGATGCGTCGCTCGGAATAGAGCGTCTCGGCAACATTCAGGTCCTCGGTGGGATTCCTCCCGCTCCGGAAGGGGTGGCGCCGAATCTCTTTTTCGGCAACGGGCAGCTCTACGTATTCACTGACGCGCTCTACCTGCTTGATCCCGAAGAATCGCGATTGATCCGCCTGCTCAGCGCCGGGGACGATGTTGATGGTCATACCGTCGGCGAACTCCAGGGAGCTGCGTGGGGCGAAGGAAGCGCAATGGTGATGGACGGCACCAACGTCTACACCTATGACGCCACCGCAGCCGACTGGAGCCGTGCCGAGTTGGGAACGTTCGGTGAGGCATACTCCGGTATCCCGGCAATCAGCGGGTACATCGGCAACCTTTACCTGCTCAGTTCTGAAACCGGCCAGATCCTCCGCTATCACGGCGATCAATTCGAGGCGATGCCCGAAGACTGGACCGGCGGCAATGCCGTCGAGGAACTCTCCGCCGGAGTCGATATGATGATTGATGGCCGGATCTATGTTCTAACGGAAAACGGCCAGGTTCTGGACTTCTACCGCGGCGCACTGGACAACACGATCAACCTGACCATCGCTCCGGAAATCGAAGGCGCTGTGTCGATGTCCTACCAGACTGGTCGCAGCCACCTCTACGTCGCGGATACACATGACCGGATCATCCGGGCGACAACTGATGGCCAGTCGGTGCAACAGTTCATGAGCGACGCGGACGCGCCAGAACTGGAGAATATCCAGAGCATCGCGGTCGATGACGCGCTCGGCTCGGCCTACGTGCTGACCGACAACGCACTCATGCAGGTGCGGCTGCCCGGTCCACCACGCGAGGACGACTGAGCCTCAAGCACCAAATGAAACCGGATTTAGACCCTGCTCCGATCACTGGAGCGGGGTTTTTCTTGCTGTGCG